>NZ_JANSIL010000184.1:0-6702 GCF_047462015.1 Synechococcus sp. R5-13
TCATCAAAGCGCATTCCTCCCGACACTGACCCTACGGGTACAGTGCGGGGCTCCTGCGCTAGTAAGCTGACACACCTGGAAAAATCGGCTTCAATAGGCCCTAGCTGCGCTTCTTGGCAGCAGAGGTGGTTCATCGTCCCCCTATTTTCTTCCCTTCACCCGTGACACCCAAGTCTTCTTCCCGTACCCCGGCTCGCCACGTGTCTATGCGTGCAGAGCAGGTTGCTGGGCCGCGGCTGGACATCTCTGTTGCTCCACGAGTGCATCGCTCCCAAGGGCAGGGATCCCTGGTTCGGGCAGGGTTTCCCTCCTCTCTCCCAATTTCCGGTCGGCGGACGATCCCTGTCCAGCGCTCCCGCCGGCGCGGACGGCAAGAACCTGGCCACGAGCCTCAAGTCTGGGAGATGGCCTGTCACATCGGGGTGAATGTCTTGTTTACGGCGGCTGCCCTCAGTGGTTTGTATCGCCTCTTGCCGGTGCAGTTGGCTCAGCACCACCGGCTCCAGGTTCTGGAGCGGCATATCGAGGTCTTGTCCACTCGGATTTCTCGGCTGCAGGAGGGGGTGGATCGAGGTATGGATCCCTTGCAGCAGGAGGCCCTGATCAAGGAACGGCTGAATCGGGTGCCACGCAATCAAATTCAGGTGCGTTTGGTGGATCCCAGTACCTGGGTGGCGGACGACGAGAAGAACACCCACCCTTCCTGGATCGGGCAGTCCACCCAGTCGCCTGCCAGGCCGTAGGCTGCCTCTGCCTAGGCTTGTTTGAGAAGCAAGGCCACCTCTTTGGCAAAGTAGGTGAGGATGATATCGGCGCCAGCCCGCTTCATGGCCAGCAGCGATTCCATCATCACTTTTTTGCCGTCGATCCAGCCCTTTTGTTCGGCGGCTTTGATCATGGCGTACTCGCCGCTGACGTTGTAAGCGGCCACGGGCAGATCCGTCGATTCCTTGACTCGGTAGATGATGTCCAGGTAGGCCAGGGCCGGCTTCACCATCACCATGTCCGCCCCCTCGGCTTCGTCCAGCTCCACTTCCTTGATGGCTTCCCGAGCATTGGCGGGATCCATTTGATAGCTTTTCTTGTCTCCCGATTTGGGCGCGGATCCCAGGGCATCGCGGAAGGGGCCGTAGAAGGCAGAGGCATATTTGGCGGAGTAGGCCAGGATCGCCACATCGGTGTAGCCTTGGTCATCCAGGGCCTCCCGAATGGCACCGACACGACCGTCCATCATGTCCGAGGGGGCCACAATATCCGTTCCCGCCTCTGCTTGGGAGAGGGCTTGCTTGACCAAAACTTCCACCGTCTCGTCGTTGAGGATCACCCCATCCCGCACGATGCCATCGTGGCCATCGCTGTTGTAGGGATCCAAGGCCACATCGGTTACCACCAAGATCTCGGGGATTTCCTGTTTAATCCGCCGCACCGCCCGCTGGATCAAGCCCTCTGGGTTGAAGCACTCCTGCCCGGTGGGATCCTTTTTCTCTTCCGGCACCACCGGGAACAGGGCCACCGCCGGGATCCCCAATTGAGCGGCTTCTTCCACCTCCTTTAGCAGCAGGTCTAGGGTGTAGCGGTAGCAGCCGGGCATCGACTCCACTTCCTGCCGCTGGTTCTCCCCCTCCATGACAAACAGGGGATAGATCAGATCCTGCACCCGCAGGTGGGTTTCCTGCACCATCTGGCGGAAGGCCTCTGTGCGCCGCAGCCGACGGGGACGGTAGATCAGGTCTTGGCTCATGGGAGCAGCAGGAAAGAGGGCGTTTCTATTTTGCCATGAGGTCGGTAGGGGCTGAGCTGGTCGTTGGGCGAGGGGCGACATCCGGGGCAGAGGGGAAATGCCGGGCCAGCCAGCGGTGGAGGGTCTCTTTTACCGCTTCCGCTTGGCAGTCGTGCAAAAGATCGTGGCGCGACCGGGGAAAATCGTGGATTTCTCCCTGGGGCAGCCGACGGGCAAAATCCACAGCTCCGGCAGGATTGACGACGATATCGGCAGAGGTGTAAAGCAGCAAAACCGGCAGGCGGAGCCGATGGGCTTGATCAAGGCAGCGCTGCCCGCTGCGCGCCAGTTCGGCTGTAAATCTGGCCCGCGTCACACCGCACATGTAGGGATCCGCCGCAAAGGCGGCTTGCTGCTCGGGTAGGGAAGTCACCCGCGCTGGCTCGTAGAGGCCAGTTAAGGCCAGCTGGGGAGCAACCCTGTCCAAAACTTGCAGAAGGGCGTGGGTAAAAGGGGTGAAATAGTGGTCGATGCGAAAAGCCGGAGAGATGAGAACCAGGCCCTGCACTTGGTCGGGATGGGCGAGGGCATATTCCGTAACCCAGTTGGCCCCCGCGCTGTACCCGCACCAGATCTGCGGGATCCCTTTCTGCGGCCAGACCTGCTGGGCGATCCTCTCCAGATCCGCTTGATATTGGCTGAAACGGTCGATCCAGCAGCGGATCCCGCCGGAGCGACCAAATCCCCGCATGTCAGGCGCCAAAACCTCCCACCCTTGAGCAGCCAACTCGCCGGCCAAAGGGCAAAACCCGCCGCCGTGATCCCCTTTACCGTGCAAAAGCAACACCCGTCCGCAAGGGGATCCCTGGGGCCAGTGGTGCAGAAAAGCCGGGATCCCATCGGAAAGCGGCAACTCCTGGGGCCGATAGATCCCCGACGAAGGTTGCGGCTGAGCTCCCGACCGCCCATCCAGAACCTCTAAGTGGCCTAACCGATCAAAAGGCATGGGCAAATCCAACACACGTCCGGCAAGACCGGCAAAGCCGCAAATTATATCTTCCTATGTCCCGGTCGCCCGCGAGCGCTGCCGCCGCTGAGGAGCGGCAATCTTTGTTTCCAGTCCAAAATATTTCTTAACAATCTCTGCTCTTGCCGGGGATCCCCGACATGCCGGGCTTTGCAGCCTTTTCTGAGGATGGGATGAAAGGATCTCTCGGGGGGAGACTGGGGCCATTTGCGGGAAAAAGGCCCTCTGAGAGGTATGATGTTGTGAAGAAGTTTTGCGGGGTCTCAGGTTTGACGGGATCCCCTCTCTGGGGTGGTTCACCCTTGTTTTACGATTGCCTTATCGCTTCATCAGTTCACTCAGTCGGAAACGGGTTGCTGAAACTATGCTGTTACTGAAAATCTCTGTTTACGCGGTTGTCATCTTTTTTGTGGGGCTTTTTGTGTTTGGTTTTTTGAGCAACGACCCCTCCCGCAACCCCAACCGTCGAGACCTGGAGTAGGGGATCCCGCCTTGGGCAGCTTGCGAACTCCAGTGATAACTGGCTCATCGCTTGAGGGAGCATGCCTCCGGCCCTATTTTTGTGGAACTCTGCCGGTCGCACCGGCGGCGCGGAACGCTAGCCCTGGGGAAATTGACGCCTGTGGAGATCCCTCCGGCGGTGCGGCGACGCAAGCTGCTGCTGGTTAGGGGTTGTGGAAGCAGGAAGAAAGCCGCAGCGGTGAGCAAGATTCAGTCCTTGTTCGGACTTCGGCCCGCTGGTGGGCATTCCCCTCTAGAGTGAGTGGCCTCACCCCAAAACCGGCAACTCTGCTTGCCTACTGGAAGGCTGTAATCAGCAGTGTTTGGGATCCGGAGCGATTCTGTTGGTCAAACGCGGTAATCCGGAACTGCCAAACGCCGATGGGATCCCCGAGGGCAACGCGGAAATCGGTACTGAAGCTACAAAAGGTGGCCCCAGGGTTACAGCCGGCCTGCTGTGGGCTGAAGAATTCCCTTTGCACGCGCACGCCGCTGGGGTTGAAAGTTTCCAGCTCGAGGAACTGCGTTGGACGAGCACCGCCGGGCACACTCACCTGCACCGTGAAGGCCGGCGTGGAGGTGCCCACCCGCACCGAGGTGGGCGCATTGATAAAAGAAACCGTTGGGCCTTGGGGTGGGGGCAGGATCGAACCCCCTGAGCTGCCGCCATCTCCACAGGCAGCCAGCCCGGTTGCCAAAAAGCCGGTGGCCAAAAGGGTGAGAGCAGTACGTTGCATCCCTCAGTTCCTCACGAAAACCCGTCAATCCTCACAAGACTTGACCAGAATCTGCGCCTCCATCTGGGACTGCCGTTGGGGTTAGCACGGCTCTAAGTTACCAAAAAACTGGGTCTAAAGCCCTGCCCTAAGGCCTACGGCCCGCTGACGCGACTAGGGCGGCTTTGTGCTATGCTGCCCGCAGCGGCAGGGTAGTCAACCGCTCTAAAAACCCAACAGTCTAAGGACTGGATACAGCCTCAGCAGGCTTTGTGGTTGTTGTTTGCAACGGTACCTAAGGGCATTAGGGAACCGATCTGGGTGCTAGGGCTTGCGTAGCGCTTGGGGGAACGCCTGGGGAGACGAGCACCGCTGCTGTGGAGGGGCAACCCAACACGATAAGTGCTGTCGCAGAACCAGGAACCAGAATCCCCTGCCTAAAGGCAGGGGAGCATGTCAATTTCTGCCTCCACAGCCTGAGAAAAGATGCGCCACGACCTAAATCTGCATGGGCCTTTGCGCACAGTTGGTTCCTCCGCTTCAGAGCAGCAGCAAGCGCCGCAACAGCAACGCTATCACCGCAACAAAGCTGGCCACGATGATCTGTCCCGGCAGAGTATAGCCGGAGTAAAGCCCTATCAACCTCAGCAACTCCTCGTTCCAGGGTTGCGTGGCCAAAAGGTAGAGAATCCCGGTCAGGTGAACCAAGGCCAAAGCCACCAAGCTGCCGGATCCCAACTCTTGGAGGCCCACCGGGGAGTAAGGGATCCCTTCTGCCCACCGCTTGGCATCGGCAGCGCGTTGGTGGGCCGGGGGAGAAGGGTAGGGATCCCGTTGCGGAAAAGCAATTGTCCCGCAGGCCCAGGCTCCTGGCAGAAACCCCAGCAAGTAGCCAAAGGCAGGCTGGTATAGGTACTGCCACCCTCCCCCTTGGGCAAACACCTGTAGCCCTGCCAGCCCCAACCCTAGGTAGACGATCTGGGCGCACACCGCCGCCACCGGCCCCGCCAAACAAGCCGTCAGCAACACGCCCCCAATTTGCAGCGAAAAGCTGTATCCCCCCAACCCAGGCAGCCCGGGCGGAAAACTCAAATGGGTTAGGGTGCCCAAAATGGTCAGGAGGACCCCAATCGCCGTCCAAAGCCATTCCAGAGGAGTTAAGAGCAAGCCAGACCGCATAAACCGAGAGGAAATTTTTCCCTATGCTGAGAAGGGGAAGGGGCAGATGGGGTGGGCAAAAGGTGGTCAAGGCAGAGTGGATTGAACTGGCCCAGGCCCTGGCCGATGCTGCCGGAGCGGTGATTCGCCCCCTGTTTCGCGGAGAACTGCAAGCCGAATACAAAGAGGCCCGCTCCCCAATTGTGACGGTGGCCGACCGGGAGGCAGAGCGGGCCATGCGAGCTTTGCTGATGGCCCAAGTGCCAGAACACAGCATCCTTGGCGAAGAGTTTGGTTTTCACCAGACGGGATCCCTCTACACTTGGGTTTTGGATCCCTTGGATGGCACCATCGCCTTTTCCACCGGCAAGCCCACCTTTGCTACTCTGATTGCCCTCTTGGAAGAAGACCGCCCCATTTTGGGCATCATCGATCAGCCGGTGTTGCGCGAACGCTGGCTGGGGGTACGGGGACAGCCCACTCAATGGATAACCCCCTCCCACCGGCAAGCCGTCCGAGCCAAGGCCAATACCGACCTCAGCCGCGCCTACTTGAGCTGTACCACCCCTGATTTGTTCACCCAACCCGACCAACAACGGTGCTTCCAGGGGCTCAGCCAAGCAGTTCACATTACCTCCTATGGGGGCGATGGCTACCAGTACGGCCTGCTGGCCAGCGGCTGTGTGGATCTGGTGATGGAGTGTGGCCTTGCCCTCTACGACTTTGCTGCCCTTGTGCCGGTGATCGAGGGATCCGGTGGCGTGATTACCGATTGGCGAGGGGATCCCTTAACCCGCACCTCCACGGGAGAAGTGTTGGCGGCAGCCAACCCCAGCTTGCATCGACAGGCCCTGGCCGCGATTCAAAAAAGCGGGATCTACCCAGCGAAATAAGCAGGCTCATTGCCAGGTTTCCACTTGATGTTGCAGCCCAGGCTGGGCTTTTGGTCGGGATCGATGGGCTTGCCGGCCAGAAGGTTATCCAGCGCCGCCCGCAAATCTTTGCCCGTCACCGGCACATCGGTCAGGCTGGGACGGCTGTCGTCCAGTTGACCACGATAGACCAACTTGCGATCCGCGTCGAACAAGAAAAAGTCGGGGGTGCAGGCGGCGGTGAAGGCTTTGGCCACCTCTTGGGTTTCGTCGTAGCAGAAGGGGAAGGTAAAGCCCAAGGTCTCGGCCATCTTCTTCAAGTTCTCTGGGCTGTCATCCGGGTATTTCTCCACATCGTTGGCGCTGATGGCTACAATGCCGACGCCGCGATCCTTGTAATCTCTGCCAAGGCGGGCCAGCTCCTCTTGCACGTGCTTCACATAGGGACAGTGCTGGCAGATGAACATCACCAGCAGGGCCGGCTTGTCGGCAAAGGTGGAGAGGGAGATGGTTTGGCCGCTCACCACATCCGGCAGGCTGAAGTCAGGGGCTGGGGTGCCCAAAGGCAGCATGGTTGAGGGGGTACGGGCCATAACAAACCTCCGGCGTAAGGTTTCCTCAATCATTGTGGATCATCCTGCTGATACATTCACGCTGAACTCTCCTGAACATGGTTCAGGAAAGAAGCGATCGCATCCTGCCTATCTC
>NZ_JANSIL010000185.1:0-4535 GCF_047462015.1 Synechococcus sp. R5-13
GTGGACACTGTGGATGGGAAGGGGATGCGGATTTGAATGGTGCGAATGTGATTGCGCTTTTGGGGGCTGCCGTAAACCAGCCTAGAGGCTCGTGGTTGGCTTGCCAACTGCAGGGCTACCGAAAGCCCGCCCTGTGCTGCGAAGCAGTCAGGGTCGGGTAGTTTACATTTACTTAACTGTTACTTAAAAGTTGTAGAAGAAAGCTCTGGCGGGGGCAGTGACGCTCAAGGGAGAGCTGCGGTGATCGGTTTCACCGTCCAAGAGAACATTTTCTGGTTAACTTTGGGGGGGATAGTCTGGATTATCCTGAGCAATCCCCAGTCTGAAGAAGGGGACAATCGACAGGGATCCCTTGATGAGGTTGACCATGGACTTGGGCTTGGTGGTGATTGCCTACAAAGAGGGGGATCGGGAGAGCAAGGCCGCTTGTCAGAGGTGTGCTGAACAGTTGCGCCGGCGCGGTGTTACGGTGTTGACAGCTCCCACTGGCTTGCACCACAACCCCTACCCAGTCTTTTTGGAGGCCACCTCGGATCCCATCGATCTGGCAGTGGTGCTGGGGGGAGATGGCTCGGTGTTGGCGGCGGCACGATACCTAGCCTCCTATGGGATCCCGATTTTGCCAATCAAAGTGGGGGGTAGGCTGGGGTTTTTGGCCCAGTCGGAGCGGGTGCTGCAACAGGATCCCTGGGATCGTATCCAGGCGGGGGATTTTTTCTTGCAAGCCCGCATGATGTTGCAAGCCCAGATTTGGGAACAGCCGCAGTTGGGGCAAGGGGATCCCTTGGCCGCCCGTGGAGAGGGAAAACCCCAGGGCCGCCCGGTTAGCGAAGTCTACTATGCCCTCAATGAGATCTGCCTGAAGCCGATCAACCGAGAGCGGCTGCCCGCCGCGATCATGGAGATCGAGGTAAACGGAGAGATTTTGGATCAGTACCACGGAGATGGCGTGCTGGTGGCTACACCGACGGGATCCACCTCTTACACCCTGGCAGCCAATGGCCCCATCCTCGAGCCTACCCTCGACGCCATCATCATCACCCCTATTTGTCCCCTGAGTTTGTCCAGCCGTCCTATTGTCATCAGCGGCACAGCCAGGGTGGACATTTGGCCCCTTGCGGATCCCGAAGGGTTAACCCGCCTGTGGACAGATGGCGTGTTGGCCCAGTCGGTGAATCCCGGCCAGTGGGTTCACATTCAGCAAGCACCTACACCGGCCAAGCTGATGATCCTGGAAAAAGAGCTCTCCTACTTTCGCACTCTGCGGGAAAAATTGCAGTGGGCGGGCAGCCGCATCTACATCCCCACCACCAACCACCGCCCCGAGGGGGGATAAGGAGAGCTTAAAGTTGGGCAGCTAGAGTGGCAAAGTTCGCTCCCATAAGCATATTTCCCATGAGCCTGAGACTTTACCTCCTTAGACACGGAGAAACTCCCTACAGCCGTTCCGGCAGCTTTTGCGGCGCTCTCGATCCCGACCTCACCCCCGAAGGCAAACAAATGGCAGAAGCCTTTGCCGCAGCCTATGCTGGGATCCCTTGGCAAGCTCTCTACGTCAGCCCGATGCGGCGTGCCTTGGCTACCCTAAGCCCCCTGGCCGAGAAAGTTGGCTTGGAGATGCAGATTCGAGAGGGCCTAAGAGAAATTCACTATGGCGAGTGGGAGGGCAAAACCCACGCCGAGGCGCAAGAAGCCTACCCAGAAGCCTATTGGCGCTGGATGACCGAGCCGGCCTGGAACGCCCCTCCGGGGGGCGAAACCGCCGTGCAAATTGCCAATCGGGCCATGCCGGTTGTGGCCGAGATCCAGGAAAAATGGACCCATGGCAACGTCTTGATCGTCTCCCACAAAGCCACCATTCGGGTTATTCTCTGCAGCCTCCTGGGCATCGACCTGGGTCGCTACCGGGATCGCATTGAGGTTTTGGCTGCCTCGGTCAGCGTGGTCAAGTTCGACCGCTATGGCCCCCTTCTGGAAATCTTAGGGGAACGCAGTTATCTGCCTTCCGATCTGCGGGAAAGGGCAGGTACCTAATTGTTAGAGGGAGCAAGGTTTAGGATTCTTGAGGTCTTTTGGGTCTCTTTTTGAGGGAGCAATCATGGGCAAAAAACTGGGATTGGCACTGGGCAGCGGCGGAGCGAGGGGATGGGCTCATATTGGTGTGATTCGAGCTCTAGAGCGGGCTGGGATCCCCATTGATTATATTGCCGGGACGAGCATTGGCGCTTTTGTGGGAGCCATTTATGCAGCGGGAGAACTGGATGAGCTGGAAGACTTTGTGCGAGATCTCAACTGGAAGATGATTTTGTCTTTGTTTGATGTGGTCTTTCCCACCTGTGGCCTTTTGGATGGCAACAAAATTATGAGCTGCTGACAGAACATTTGCAAGAGCTGTGTATTGAAGAGGCCGGGATCCCCTTTTGCTGTGTGGCTACCGACTTGATCACAGGCCAGGAGGTGCTGTTGCGTTCGGGTAAAATGGCAGATGCCGTGCGGGCCAGCATCTCTATCCCAGGGATCTTTACACCCTTTTACTACGAAGGGCGCTATCTCGGAGATGGGGGCATTGTCAACCCGGTGCCAGTGCGGGTGGTGCGAGAGATGGGGGCCGATGTTGTTGTTGCGGTCAATCTCAACCATGTGGATCCCGCGGATGTGGAGTCGCAACTGGAAGAAACAGAGGTGGAAGAAACCCTTCAACGGCGACAGCGCTTGAATGCTGAAGGAGAAGTGATCGAAGAAGAAACCAACTTCATCACCCGCATTCGCAAACGCTATCAATCCCTACAACAAGGGATCCAAGAAAAAATTAGCCAATGGTTTCCAGATGAGCCCTCTGGTCCCAATATTTTCGACGTTATTGGCAAGACGTTGAACGTGATGGAGCAAATCGTTACCCGCAGTGTTTTAGCCGAACATCCGCCGGATTTGCTCTTACAACCCAAGCTGAGCCAGTATGGGATCTTCGATTTTCATCAAGCAGATCCGATTATTCAGGAGGGCTATCGACAAATGCGGCGGGCCATTCCAGAATTGCGACAAAAGTTGGAGCAGTGAACCACCACTTCTTCAGCAGTTCAACCTAAAGCTTTGCAAGGATCTGCGCCCCCAGCTTTCCAAACAATCCCCGATGGATCCTGCTATCAAAATGGGCCTGAAGCTCACTCAATTGGGATAAATTGCAACAGCGATCCCGTGTGGATGAGATGGGCCGGGGCAGATTCTCCATCCTGGTCGGGATGGGCCAGCAGCACACAGCGATCTTGAGGGGTGAGGTCAAACTTGACAGAGGGATCAGGCTCTCTTTCCAGTGGAGGGCTGAGCTGGGGATCCCCGACAAAAGTAAGTCGTGCCAACACGGTCAGCAGGTGATCTTGATGGGCCAGGTCTGACCCAAAAGGAGTCCGCTCTTGTAACGTAACAAGTGCTACCGGGTAACCTTCTCGCATCAAGTAGAAGAGGATCCCGGCACAGCGCTCTACAGCTCGCTCCAACTTGTCTCGATGGATCTCGGGCCTCTCTTTCTGGGGCTGCCAGCGGTTTTCAAAACAGAGGGTGATGGCCTGGGCTCGTGGACGCTCCAACTCCCGCACGATCAGTTGGTCCCGTTTGGCCGAGATCTTCCAGTGGACAGAACGCACATCGTCGTGGGGTCGGTAGGGCCGTAAGCTCAGGTAGTCTCCCTCTCGACCAGGCTGGGGGCGCAATTGGTTGCCGCTGCTGAGCTGATCCCACAGCGCCAATCCTTGAACCGAGGCAGGCCGCGGAAACACGATCACCGTTTGGGGATCCCTAATCTCTACCGCCTTGCGGAAGAGTTCAAATGGAAAACTGGTGGCAACTTCAAAACCTTGCAACTGCCAGACTCCCCGCTTTGAAAAAGTATGCTGATAAAAAGTGTCCACCTTGGCACCGGGATCCACCCGCAAAACATAGCTGGAAGGCCAATCTTCCCGCCTCAGCCCCTCAATGCGTTCGCTCACCTGCAACGAGAAGCTGGGCAGGCGCCGTTTGCGATTGACCAGCGTGAGACCCACTAAGACAGGCTGGCCGGCGAAAATGCGGCTAGGCAACTGCCGGCTCACCTCCAAATCTTTGAGGGTGATATCAGAGAGGGTACCACTGATGAGGATGAGGCTGAGCAGCATTCCCAGCAACAAATACAGGGGATTGTTGCCGGTGTTGAAAGCAGCAATACTTACCAACAGGGCGATCCCGACAAACCGCCCCCCAATACGGGTAAAGCGGAAGCGGCGCAGAAAACGAACCTGGCGCCCTGATTTCTGCTCTGAGGAGAAGATCCCCAGGCTTCCCGTCCGTTGAAGCAGTAATGGAACTAGTTTTCGGCTTCGTTTCCACAACACCGCAGTCCCCTCATCACTCCTTCATCCCCGGCCCCTCTCCAAAGGAGAAAGAGGTCTGGAATCTACAAGCTGCTTCAGTGTAATTTGAAATCACCATAACCAGTGCTACGGGCAGGTTTTTTCTGAGAGGATTTCAGCAATGGCCGCAGCCACCCGCTCTTGTTGACAGGT
>NZ_JANSIL010000186.1:0-1838 GCF_047462015.1 Synechococcus sp. R5-13
CCCAGAGGCTCGTGGTTGGCTTGCTAACTGCAGGGCTACTAAAAGCCCGCTCCGTACCGCCTAGCGGTTGATGTCGGGTAGTTTACGCTCATCCTGACCGGCTTTCTTGGCAGCGACGCCCAAGGACATCTGCTTTGACATGCTCGATAGGACCCCGTCCCGCTGACGCGAAAGGACCCCGTCCCGCTGCCGCAGTGGATCCCAGGGCTTGGAGCCTTGAGGAGAAAGTGGGGCAACTGTTTCTGGTTTATTTTGAGGGAGCTGAGTTTTCCTCCGCTCTCGAGGAGATGATCCGGGACTACCACGTGGGCGGGCTGATCTTCTATTCGATTGCCGGCAACATTCAAACGTTGCCTCAGGTGGCCCAGCTCATTGCCGCGGCTCAGGCACAAGCCCTTGTCCCCCTGTGGATAGCCATTGATCAAGAGGGGGGGCCGGTGGTGCGCCTTACCGAGGGGGTGACGGTGTTCCCCAGCGCCATGGCAGTGGCAGCAGCGGGATCCCTGGCAAAGGCGGAAGCTATGGCCCGTGCGGTGGGAACGGAGCTGAAAAGTTTGGGGTTTAACCTCAACTTTGCCCCTGTTGTGGACGTGAACAGCAACCCCCACAACCCCATCATCGGCATCCGAGCCTTTGGGTCAGACCCGAAACAGGTGACAGATTACGGCCTCGCCCTGTGGCGCGGCTATCGGCAAGCCGGGATCCTCTGTACGCCCAAACATTTTCCCGGCCATGGGGACACCGATATGGATTCCCACCTGGGGTTGCCGCGGGTGGATCGCCCTCTGGAGGCGCTACAGACCACGGAATTGCGCCCGTTTCAGGCTTTGATCCGGGCAGGGGCAGAGGCGATGATGACGGCGCATGTGGTGATGCCGGCTCTGGGATCCGTCGGCGACAGCGGGACGAAGTCCTTGCAACCGGCAACGCTGGCCCCTGAGGTGGTGTCCGGCTGGCTGCGGCAGAAGCTGGGTTTCAAGGGTCTTGTCCTGACGGATTCCCTGACCATGGGGGCCATTGCCCGCACCTACGGCATTCCCGAAGCGGCAGAACTGGCCTTTAGGGCAGGAGCCGATGTGCTGGTGTTTGGGGCAGATCCCGGCTTTACCCCGGCCATCCAAAAAGAAGCTTATGCCCATCTGCTGCGGGAGTTTCGCGCCGGGCGCTTGTCGGTTGAACAGTTGGATCAGTCGGTGGGGCGGATTTTGGCCTTGAAGCGGCGCTACAGGCTGGGATCCCCCTGCCCCCCTTTCCCCCCTGCCGGCTTGGAAAACCACCGGGCACTGGCCCGCCAAATCGCCCAAGACAGCATCACCCTAGTACGGGGATCCCTGCCCCCCTTAGCCCCCGACCCGCTGCTCATTACCCCTGTGCCTCTTCTGGGGGATCTTTTCCAAAATGTCTGGCCCGGTGCTCAGGTTCTCAAGATCAGCCCAGAGCCTACCCCTGAGGATTTGCAAACAACCCTGCAAGGGGCGTCAAGAGCTGACCAAGTGCTGGTGGGATCCCTTGATCTGTTTCGTTACCCGCTTCAGAAGGAGTTGCTGGCGGACTTACTGGGATCCCTTCCGCCGGAAAAGGTGATTGGGTTGGCCTTGGGATCCCCCTACGACGCCTTTGCCCTGCCCCAGATCCCGGTCTATTTGGCCTGCTACGGCACTACCCCCGTCTCTCTACAGGCGTTGCTGCAGGTGTTGTTGGGACAGATCCCGGCCCAGGGTCGCTTGCCGGTTGGATCCCACCCGGAGGGATCCCGGTCGCGTTAGCGGAGCTGATACATTTACGCTGAACACTGCTGAACATCACTGTTCAACTATGCAGCGATAGCATTCTGTTTG
>NZ_JANSIL010000187.1:0-531 GCF_047462015.1 Synechococcus sp. R5-13
CGCCGGAATTGGTCGAAGATCCGGAAACCTTATCGGGAGAGGACGTGCTGCCGGGCTTCACCTTGCCCATTCGCAAGATCTGGTCGGCTTGATATGAGTAGCTTTCACGGATTTACGATCCCTGATACAGCTTTTTTCCACACCCTTAACCCAGCCAACTCTGATGGATCTCTTGCATGACAGGGATCCCACGCAATTGCAGAACTCTCCCAACCTTGGAAACAGCTGCAGTAAAAATGTTGAGCGATAGGCCAAAAACAGGCGGAGTCACACTACCATGGCTGCTCTGACTCTGAATCTATCTCCCCTCATAACCCTCAGCCGAGCAGATTTTATCCGGCTTTGTGCCGCCAATCCTGAGCTGAAGCTGGAGCGTACTGCCCAAGGAGAATTGGTCATCATGTCTCCAACCGGTGGGGAAACGGGCAATCTTAACTTTGAAATTGCCGGGGAAGTTTATGTTTGGAATCGGCAATCGGGCCGAGGGAAAAGCTTTGATTCTTCCACCGGATTTTCCTTGCCTTCAGGCAG
>NZ_JANSIL010000188.1:0-21849 GCF_047462015.1 Synechococcus sp. R5-13
CGTTTTGCACCTCGATCAACACCAAGGGAAGGGTGCCGGGGTTTTCCAGGCGGTGCTTGGTGCAGGGGGGAATGTAGGTGGACTCGTTGGAGCTCAGCAGCATCACCTCTTCTCCACGGGTAACCTTCGCTATGCCCCTGACCACGATCCAGTGCTCGCTGCGGTGGTAGTGCATCTGCAGGCTGAGCCGATGGCCAGGCTTCACCTCGATGCGCTTGATCTTGTACATCGGGCCTTCATCCAAAACCCAGAAGGATCCCCAAGGACGGGTTTCTGCTTGAGAGGGCACCAGCTCAAGCGCTGGAACTGCTGCTTCATTCACGTCCCGCACAGCCTGCAACATAAGATCATGTCCTTGCAAAGTCACCCTCATTCTCTCTCAGCGTCCGAGACCTCCTCATCGACAATATGGCTGAATTGGCCTACGCCAAAACTCGTAGAAAAAGACTCTCAAGACAGGGAATGCTAATCTAGCCCTGTGTCCAGTTCCCAGACACGTCAGCCCATCCCCATACTTTTTCTGAAACTTGTTCTCATCAGACAACTCTTAAGGCTTGATTCGCTGTTGAATGAGTTGCCTTCTAACTTCTTGAAGTCGTTAAAGCAACCCATGTTTCTCACTAAGCTCAGGGCTTTCTTGCGGCTCTTCGGGTCTACCGGGATCCTGTTTCTGCTGCTGGCTAGCCTTCTGTGGGGTTTGAAGGAAGGCTGGAGCTGGGTGAGCTTGGAGATGCAGTTTCTTGGCTACAAGGGATCCGTAGCGGCCTTGGGGCCGGATCCCCGCCTGCCCGTCGTGGGCACCACTTTTCCCCCTTCGCTGGTGCTGGCTACGGCCATTCTGGGACGATCCCCGCTGTTGCTGCAGACCATCTTGGGCTCTTTGCTGCTGGGCTGGACGTGGCGGCAGTTGCGCGGCTTGCCGGTGGAAGTGGGATGGCGCTGGCTGTGGGGTTTGTTGATGATGCTGCAGCCGGCTTTGATCTTGATGCTGCTGCGCAGCCCCGCTTGGACGGCCACCTCGCTTTTGCTGGGGGTAAACATGGCCTTGTTGTTTCCCCTGGCTGACGAGAAACGAGCAGCGGGGAAGTCAGTGGCGGCAGGGGATGAGCTGCCTATTACCCTGAGGCTGCTGCTCGTTGGGCTGGCGCTGGGGCCCCTGATGGTGCTGCGCTGGGAAAGCGGATGGCTGCTGCCCTGGGCGGGGATGCTGCTGCTGGTGGCCTTTCGCCGAGAAGTCTGGGGGTTTCGCTGGGCCTCGCTGTTGGTGGCCGGCTTTGTCAGCCTAGCCTTGATCCTGAGCTGGCTGTATGTGAATTGGCTGTCGGTAGGGGATCCCTGGGCTTTCACCTACCAGGTGGGCAGCGGTCTGCGGCTGCCGCAATTGCGGGAAGACTTGCAGCAGGCGGGTGGCTGGCGGGGGGTGCTGGAGGCTGGGAAATGGCTGGCGGTGCTGGCCCCTGCCTATCTGCTGTTGGGGCTGGGATCCCTGCTGGGCCGAGGCCCGGGTCGCTGGGTATGGGCTCTGGTCTGGGGGATGCCGCTGGTCATCCTGCTGGCTTCTCTAGGGCAGGGGCTGTTTTTGCGGGAGCTGAGCCGCTTTGGCCTTTTCTGGGTGCCGCTGCCTTTGCTGATGGGCGCCTACTTGTGTCGCGGAGCCGGCCCCGGCTGGGCTAAGCGCCTGTTGATCACTGCCCTCTTGGGGTTGAACTGCCTCACTGCCGGTTATGGGGTGAGCCAAGAGCCGGGTTTCCTCATGCCCCTGGTGGCCGAGGAGCGGGATCTCTGGGAGCGGCTGGTGGCAGGGGTAGTGCCCCTTAGTGGCGAGTTGGAAGCTGCCCAAAACCTGTATGAAGTAACCTCTGCTGGGCAAGCCCTAGAAGACTGGCGGAGGCTGCGGCAGGAAAAGCGCCAGGTTGGGCAGTATCTCTATCGCCACCTGTTGCCCGGACAAAAAGTGCTGGTGGACGACGACATCCACTTTGAGGCTATCTTTTGGGCAAGGGATCCCCGCTCTTTCCTTACTCCTCACCAGTACGAGTTTGCCCTGGCCCTTCAGCATCCCCAGGAAAGGGTGGACTACCTCTTGGTAGCGGGGCTGGCGGATCCCTTGCGGAGCGCCGATCGCATCCTGCAATTTTGGCCTGAGCTCAATTTTGAGGGGCTGCCGGGCTTCAGGGAGGTTTATAGCTCCCCCCAAGTGCGGCTGTGGGCTCGCCAACACCAAGAGGAACCGCAGGAGGAGAGGAGATGAAAAGGAGACGATCCTGGCAGCGGCGACAGGTGCTGCAAGCGGGCGGAGCGCTGCTGGCTGCCTATGGGGTTGCCGGCTGTGGCCAGGAGTTTTTGAGTCAGCAGGGGAGTCGCAGCCCGGAAAATGCCGAGACGGGAAGCATGAACTTGTCAGAGCTGCTGGCCCGCTGGCAGGTGGGCATTGGCGAGGATCCCGGTCGCTTCCTCTGGGAAATCGAGTCGGATCCGCAGGTGGCGGCAGTGGCGCAGGGGTGGGATCCCCATTTCCTGAGCGGCTGGCTGAACAGCTTTGATCACCGCCAGGGGGATCTCTCCTTTTGGCGCAACTGGCACCAGGCCGGGCTTTTGCGGCAGTGGTTTGAGCGGGGCTATACCCTCCACATCATCACCTGGGAAGACGACACCCACCGCCCCTGCGGCGACTACCACATCTCCAAGCAGTTTGTCCAGGATGTAGCCGAATTGGCCGGCTATATCGCTCAAGCCAACCCCCAAGGCCGCCCTACCTATTGGAGCCTGGCCACGGAGTTTTCCTATTGGCGGATCCCAGCAGATACCTACAACGCCGACACTGCTTTCTACTACCAAGCCCTAATGCGCAATGTCCTCACAGCCCGCCAAGCCATCAAGGAGCGGCTGCCGGCAGCCGAAGTAGCCCTGTGCTGGGGGGGCTGGATTGCCACCTTTGACGACCCTTCCCGGGGGGCAGGCCGCAGCATGGTGGAGCCCTTTGCCGAGACCCTGAGCCGGATGGACGGGATCGCCTTCCAGTCGATGCGCCAGCGGCGGCCAGGGGAGTTTAACCCAGAGCTGAACGGCCCGGATCCCGGCAACCCAGAGCAAATCCGCCTCTGTTGCCGCCTGTTTTCCCCTATCCACTCCAACCTGATGTTGGCCCACTACGAGCCCTCCATCAAAGACAAGCACCCCAGTGGCGGACGGGCCGACACCGTCCATACAGACTTTCAGCTCATGAGCCAGCCGGAGTGGCTGCGGGAAGTGTCTCAACTGGGGCTGCGGCACCTGTCCTTGATGCACTACGGCCTGTATAAGGGGGATCCCTTCGGAGCGCTGACCGCCGCTCGCCAATTCCGGGCACAGGTGGGCCTACCGGCTGCCACCTCATAGTTAGCAGTCGTTCCAAAGCCGGTTTTGTCCCGGATCTTGGCCCAGAGCTTAATCCTGGGGATACAATCCCCCTGAAGCTGCCGGGATCCCTGCCATGGAGAAGCTGAGATTTCTAAGGGCAAGCCTGCTGGTGAGTCTGGTGGTCAGCACAATGCCGCCGGAGCTGCCGGCCTGGGCAGGATGCGGTTTTCCCCGCGGTGCCGGCAAGACTTTTTTTTCGCTGCAGCCGGAGGTCTATCGGCCTCGCACCCGCTTTGATCAGGGGGGACGCCTGCAGCCGGCCCTTTCGGAGTACGGAGAAACCCGCCTCAACCTTTTCGCCGAGACTGGCCTTAGCGATCAGCTCACTCTCAACCTCAACACCAGCTACGTTTTCATCGAAAATCGCTTTGCCAGCGGGGCTGACACCGTTACCCAGCGCAACCAGGGCCTGCGGGATCTGGAACTGGGCCTGCGCCATACTTGGGGGAACGGGGATCCCTTCCTTTCGGCCCAATTGACGGCCTTGATCCCGCCGGGATACGCCACCCGAGACATCCCCCTGCCCTTGGGGTACGGTGTTTTCGGCTACGATCTCAAAGTTGGGGTGGCGGCCAATACCCAGTTGGGATCCCTGCCCGCCTTTTTCGACTCCTGCCTCACGTTCCGAGATTACTTGGGCTATCCCGGGGATCGGGTCAAGGCCAACCTGACCTTCGGGGCAGACCTGACTCCTGAGCTGCAGGCCATCCTGGCTTTGGATGGAGATTTTACCTTGGGCAACGGTGCACCTTCGCTGTTTGGAGATTTGGCGGTTCAGGATCCCGACTACGACAACCTCAAGCTTTCGGGCCAGCTCAACTGGCGGTTGGAGGGAGGGTTAACGCTGGGCTTGGGAGGGTTTCAATTCTTGACCGGTCGCAACACCAACGCCGGCGGCGGCTTCACCGGCTATGTGTGGCTAAGTTACTAAACCCAACAAAATGTTGCAGGACATCCCCTACGGTAACAGGGATCCGCAGGGGCAGATCTAGGATGAGTCTTGGCAAACTACGGCCCGGAGAACGGATCCCATGCCTCGATTTGAGAACCTCATTGCCGCCATTGATGGCAGCGGCCCCACTGAGCAAATGGTGCATACCCTTCTGTCTCTGCCGGCCTTTGCCCAGTGCCACGTGACATTGCTGCATGCGGTGCCTTCCCAGACCTCTGCCGAGGAGATGCGGGCTGCCTGGCAAAAGGGGCAGGAACTGCTGGCCCAAACCCTGCAGACTTTCCCCCCCCGCCCAGGGCTAAAGATCAGCACGCAACTGGTGGAAGGGGATCCCAAGGTGGTGGTGCTGCAGGTGGCCGAGTCCCTGCCCAATCCGCTGATTGTGATGGGATCCCGGGGGCGCAACCGCATCATGGCCATTTTGCAGAACTCGGTGAGCCAATATGTGTTCCAGCTCGCCTCCTGCCCAATGCTGCTGGTCAAAGACGACGCCTACGTCAAATACCCCAGCCATGTCATGGTGGCCCTCAACAACTCCCCCGCTGCCCAGGCCGCCTTTGCCACGGCCCTTGACTTGATCTCCGGCATTCAAGGGGCCCAGATCTTCCTGGCCTCTGTGCAGTTGGATGCCGACAACCCAGGCAGAGATGAGGCCCTAGATCGGGCAATCGATACCCTCAAAAACCGGCAAATCGGCCACCAAGTGTTAACTGCCGTCGGGGATCCGGCTACGGAGATTGTCCGCCTGGCTGAAGAAAGCAAGGCCGATCTGCTGGTGATGGGATCCCCGGATCGCCGGCCCAGCATTGCCCGCAGCATTCCCGATTTGGATCGGCTGCTGGGGCGTTCCATCTCCGACTATGTGCGGGTGCACATCGGCTGCCCAGTGCTGATGGTGCGCTCCGTCCAAGACAGCGACTGAGCCAGGCTTCAAGGCAGTATGGAGCGGCGCTCTGTAACTCGGTCACTCTGCTGCTGACGATCCGGGCTGACGGCCCAAGCTTCAAAGATCAGCTCAGGGACTCCGGGAGGGATGGTCATGCGGGTGAGGGCTTGCCACTGCCCCTGCTCGTCACGGGAGAAGTCCAGCAACCAGCGGGGGCCATCCACCAACGAGCGGGTGCGGCCATGCTTGACCCAAAACTTGATCCAAAAAGGGGCTTGATGGCCTGCAGCAGGGTTGGTCGTGGGGGGCAAGCGCAACACCACATCGAAATTGTCTCCGGCTCGGAGTTGCTCGGGCACCACCAGTTGGGGAGTTGGACAAACCCCAGGCGGAGCGGGGGGCAGCAGCGAGTTTTCAGAGGGAGCTACAGGGCTACTCGGGATCCCGGCTGCCGCTTGCGTTGGCAAGATGGCCTCAGCTTGGGGTGGTGGGGAAGGGGAGGAGATGGGCGATGGCAACTCTGCCGTCTCTGCTTCGGGTAGGGGCTGAGCGGAGGGGTTGGGCGCAGATGGCAGGGGATCCTTTTCCGGGAAGGAGCGGAGGGCTTGGGTCTCGGCGGGCTGAACGGGCGAAGCTGAGTCCTCCTCTCGCTGTTGCTCGGCAACGCTGACGGAAATGGGGGCGCTGTGCTGCCAGATGCGCAGCAGCTTTTGCAAGGTTCGTTCGGGAGAGAGCAGGGTTGCGGTCGAGGCAGGACTGGCAGCATCGGCCAGCCTCTCTTCCTCTTGCTGCTGCGGGAGGGGGATCCCTGCGCCAAGAAGTCCTGCCTCTTGGCTGCGACAGCGAATGGAAAAGGGGATGGTCAGGGTCTGAGGCGACGGCTCTGGATCCCACCAGGAGGAGGGAGTAAGGGCCAGTTCTCCCCGTAAAGGACGGGCCCACACTTGGCTGGGCAGGGTGATGGGGATGCTGAACACCGCCGTCCGCGCCCCCGCCGGGAGTTGAATTTGCCGTTGTCCCTGGAAAAGCGGCCTCTCCTCCCCTTCTGGCCAAACCTGTACCCGCAGCTCGCCGCTGCAGCCGATCCGCCCCGTCAACACCAGCACCTCCTCCGGGGATCCCTCCAATTCACTGTGCATTAGGGAAAACAGCTCTGGCGGGATGGCGACCTCTTTTTTCTGGGGGGGCTCAAACCCGGCCTCTTCAGCCACCGGGGCAGGGATCCCTCGTTCCGGCTCCAGAGGGGCAGGCACAACCTGAAAACGGAGACAATTGTCCAACTCGGTTTCACCGAACAGTTCTGCGATCAAGTCGGCATCTCGGCAGTGCAATTCCCAAAACCCAGGGGTGAGGCGGCTGGCAGGCAAAATAATGCCGATCCCTTCATCGTTGGTGCGCACAGAACGGGTTTGGACTTGTGGGGGAGTCGGGGCGGTGTCAGGGCCCTGATTCTGCGACGACAGAGGACGCTGCCGGACTTCCACCGTGATGGTGAAGTGGGGCTGAGGCGAACGGGCAACAATGGTGTAGGTATCTTCTTCCAGAACTGCGCCCTCGGCTGGTACCGGCTGCCAGTCTTCTTGGCCGTCGCGCCGAACCCAGAAATTTAACATAGCTCCATCACCTTAGGTGCTCCGCACTGCTGACCCGAATGGGATGCCAGATACTGAATCAGATCGGCTTGCAAAAGGGTTTGCTGTTGCCCTGTAGGCAGGTGCTTAAGCTGTACCTCTCCGGCTGCAGCTTCCGCATCCCCTAGCACAACAGCCCAAGTTGCGCCGCTGCGGCTGGCCCGTTTGAACTGCTTGCCAAAGGCGCTGCCGCTCAGATCCAGCTCGGTGCAGAAACCAGCTTGGCGCAGCGCTTGAGCGATCCGGAGGGATTGGGCCTCAGCCTTCGCCCCACGGGAGATCACGTAAACCTCGACCGGTGCTGGCGGAGCCTCCCCTTGTTTCTTTTGCAACAGCAGCACCAGCCGCTCCATGCCGACGGCCCAGCCCACCGCTGGGGTAGAAGGTCCGCCCAGCTCTTCCACCAAGCCGTCGTAGCGACCACCCCCACAGACGGTACTCTGGGATCCCAAGTCAGGTGAGACGATCTCAAAGGCGGTGTCGGTGTAGTAGTCCAGGCCCCGCACCAAGTAGGGATCCAACTGGTAGGGAATATCCAACATCTGCAGGTGAGCTTGCACCTGCTCGAAGAAAGCCCGCGATTCTGGGCCGAGGTAATCCGGCAGCTTGGGGGCCCCCTCGGCAATCTCGCGGGTGCGGGGATCCTTGCTATCCAGAATGCGCAGCGGGTTGCGGGTGAGGCGCTCTTGGGAGTCGGGATCCAGCTTTTCCCGCAAGGGGGTGAGGTAGTCCACCAGGGCCTGGCGATAGGCCCGCCGGTCCTGCGGATCCCCCAGGGAATTGAGCCGCAAGCTCAGGTTCTCCGCCCCCACCGCTTGCAACAGCTCCCAGGCCAAGGCGATGACTTCCGCATCGGCGCGGGGATCCCGGCTGCCCAGCAGCTCTACCCCCAACTGGTGGAACTGGCGTTGCCGCCCCGCCTGGGGACGCTCATAGCGAAACATCGGCCCACAATACCAGAGGCGTTGCACATCTCCAGCCGTTTGCAGCCCGTGCTGAATGTAGGCCCGCACCACGCCCGCCGTGTTCTCTGGGCGCAGGCTCACCTCTTGCTCGCCACGGGTGCTGAAGGAGTACATCTCCTTGCCCACCACGTCGGTGGCACTGCCAATGCTGCGGGCAAAGAGCTCCGTCAACTCCAGGATGGGGGTGCGAATTTCTTGGTAGTTGGCCCGTCCCAGGATCTCTCGGGCGCTGGCTTCCACCTGCTGCCAGAGCCGCACCTCCTGCGGCAGAATATCTCGGGTGCCCCGCACCGCCTGGATCGTCTCCATTCCCGTTCTCCCTCGCTAGGGTGGCCTTGGCCGCGCCCGAAACCACGGCCTGCTGTAAAGGACTCCGTCCCGCTCACGTGAACGGCTTCATTATCGATTATCGGCGACAGCGCTCCCCGTCGCTAACGAAGCCCAAGGGCTCTGAATCCAAGCTCCAGTCCAAAAAGGACTCCGTCCGAGTGGCACGAAAGGAGTAGGTGGCGGCAATTTGGCTGGTGGCAACAACAGCGGCGGTGGTAGCTCGCAAGATGGTAGGGCCAAGGGAGACGGACACTCCCCCATATTCCTCAGCCTGCCGACGTTCGGCAACCGTCCAGCCCCCTTCTGGGCCAATGGCTATGGCCAAGGCCGGGATCTGCAGCTTTGGCAGGGCTTGCACCAGCGGGGGCGCTTTGTGCCGAGCCACGGCTATACCCCACCAGAAGGACTCCGTCCGAGTAGCGCGAACGGCTTGCAGCTCCGCCAGCCAACTTGTCCAAGGGGTGGGGGGATCGACCTGAGGCCAGCGCAACCGCTCACATTGTTCTGCGGCCTCCCGCACAATTTTTTGCCAGCGTTCCTGCCGCCCAGATCCCGGTTCCAACACGGTGCGCTCTGTCAGCAGGGGGGTAATTCGCGCCACCCCCAGCTCGGTAACCTGGCGGAGCACCTCGTCAAACCCCTGCCCTTTGACCACCGCCAAGCCCAGATGCAAAAAAACGGGCAATTCCCGCGGCAGCGTCTCCACCTCGCCCACAACTCGGGATCCCTGGGCTTGCCAACGGGCCGCCCACAGCTTGCCTGAGCCGTCCAAAACCAAAAAGAGATCCCCTGGCCTGAGGCGGCGTACCCGCTGCAAGTAGTGCTGTTGCAGACCAGTTAAATGGAGAACACCGCTGGGATCCCGCTGCGCTGGGTCAATCGCCAATCGGGGCAAAGCGCTCAGGTCATGCGTGCGTTCAGACAACACCATTCCCCCCGTCGCCAGAGGGCTGCCACCACCCATTCGTTGGCCTCCAGCATCTCCGCCACCAACTTGGCCTGCTCGATGAGGATGCCGCTGAGGATCAGCCATCCCCCCTCCTTCACCACCAGCCGAAACTCCGGGATCATATCCAGGATCACATCTGCCAGGATGTTGCACACCAGCCCATCCACCATTTCGGGAATCTGCTCCAGGCTGCCCTGAGCGACCACAATGCGATCCGTCAGGCCGTTGAGATCGCGGTTGTGCATCGTGGCTTGCACCGCCAGGGGGTCGATGTCCACCGCAAATACCCGCTTCGCCCCCAGCAGGGCCGCCGCCAACGACAGAATCCCGGATCCACAGCCCACATCGGCCACAGTCACTCCCTCGGCACCCCCGCCGCCCTCCAGGCGCATCTCCAGCGACTCCAGACAGAGCTGCGTGGTGGGGTGAGTGCCCGTGCCGAAGGCCATACCGGGATCCAGCCGCAACAGGTGCCGACCGGGGTGAGGGGGCGGCTCCAGCCAGGCCGGACAAATGAGCAACTTGTCCCCGACCCATTGGGGCTGCCAGTGCTGCTTCCAACTGCTGCTCCAATCTTCCGCCTCTATGCGTTCCCAGCGCAGCTTGGGAACCCGCTGACCGGCAATGAGGGCATCCTGCTGCAGGCGCAGGGAGAGGGCTGCCAAATCCAAGAGGCTGACGTGAGGCCAAGGCAGATAGGCGTGAATGCAAATCTGATCTTCGCCGTGGGCTTGGCTGGTCATGCCCCGACAGCCAAAATTCTCCAGCCGCCAAAAGATCAGGTCTTCTTGGGCAGGGGAGGCGATGAGACTGAGATCCCACCAAGCACCAGCGGGGTCCAGCGCTTGTGCGGGCGAAAACGGAGTGGGATTGGCAACAGTTCTGCTCACAGGGATCCCTTCACAAACCTAAAGGAAAACCAAAGTGATGGCCAACAAGATAGCGCTTCATGTCACCCAGCCGGCCAGCACTCAATGCGGCACTTTAAATTGCAGCGCTCTGCTCAATTCATAGTTTAGGCTTTAAGAGCCTACTCCAGCTATCCCGGCTATCCTAGGATTTGAAGGCTTACGCCGTCGGTTCAGCAGCGAAAAAAGGGGGGGAGCCCCCCCAATTGGGGGATGACCCTCAGCGGCTCTTTGGATGACCAGCTCAGCCCTGTGAGATAGATTAAGTCCAAAAGCATTGAACAAGAATTGGATGCAGCGTTGACATTCGTTCCGAGCCTCAGTGATTTTGCGGATAGATGGGGTTTGGCTAGGGCGTACTGAGCAACGATGGAGAAGGAGCAACGCAGGTGGCGAGGTCGATGTCAACTGATGAGCAATCAGCACAGCAGGGCACTCCCCAGCCCAAGGTGGCTTCTCTAGGAGTTGCCGGGGATCGGGAAGCGCGGAAGAGGGCTGCCCATGAAGATCTTCAGCCGCTCAAAGTCAGCACCCGCAAGGACTCCGTGCCGCTGACGCGATCCGCTCTGATGCGGCGTTTTAACCAGAGCTTTCCGCCTTTTTACAGCCAGTTTGTCAGCAGCGAGGTACAGGCCCAAAATCTGCGCTTGGCTTACACCCTCTACCAGACCCGCAAGGCGGTGGTACAGGTGCAGGACGAAGGTCGCAAGACGGTGGTCTGTCTGGCCTACCGCAACCGACCTTCTCTGCTCAGCGATCTGTTTGGGGTGTTCACTGCTTTTAATCTCTCGGTGCATGGCATTCATCTCTATGGGCAGATCTACTCACCGCACCTGGTGTTTATCCGCACCATTGTCTCCCGCGATGGCCACAGCCTATCTTCCCAAACCAAGCTCAGTCTAGAACGGGCTATTCACGAATGCCTGGCGGGTGTGTTTCGCGTTCACGAAACCTTGGCGCTGGAGTTTGATCTCAAGGCCGGACTAAAAGACGTGCAGGTTTCTTTTTATTTTGACCCGGTGTTTCATTTGCCCACACTTCTGGTGGATGTGGACAACCAGCCGGGCGCGTTTTACCGGGTGATGACGGCCCTCGCGCAGGAGGATTTGACCGTTGTTAACCTCAACTTGATGCTCCGCCGCAAGCAGACGCGCTTTATTTTCTACTTGCTGGGGCCGGATTCAACTCCAGCCATGCCGGAGTTCCTGGGGCAAAAATTGGCGTTGAGCATCCAGCAGCGGCTGCAAGGGGATCCCGCCTAGATCTGCACGGGACTGGGAGGCAAATCGAAAAGGACGGTGTTCATGTAGCGCTCTGCCCAGGCGGGACCGAAGGCTTTTTCCAAAACGCGGCGGGTGCGGTCGTTCTGCTGTTGCTGGCTGCAATAGCGCTGCTGCCCCTGGTAGTGGGCCAAAATCTGGCCGGGATCCGTCTGTGGGGGGATCTGCTGCGCCAGCCGGCAGTGAATTTCCAGGAAACGGCAGGCAAAGTGTAAAAAGCGCTCGGCCTCTGCTTCGTCGGCAGGACGCACGAACAGACAGTAGGGAGAAAAAATCGTGCCCCACTCCGGCAACCGGCGCCGGTGTTGGAAAGGGACGAGATGGGATCCCAACGCTTCCAGCTCTTGGATATAGAGATCGGGCAAGCTGGGGGTCACCGGCGAGAGATCGACAATGGCGGCGCTCACCTGTCCGCGACCGACCACAATGTCGCAACCGAACAGCGGCAGCGGGTACTGCGGCTGCGGAAACATAACGCAATGGAGAATATCCAGGCTTTGCCCGGCCTGGGCCAGCTCCAGGTGCAGTTTGCGAAAGGGATCCCCTTGGTAGCAGCGGTTTTCAATTTGCAATTTCTCACCCTCTAGGCGGCCTTCCACGTAGCCCAGATCTTCAGGCAGAGGATAGGGGGCTAGGGTGAGGGTAGATCCCCAAACGTTCAGGATTGCCTCAGATAAGCCCTGAATGAGCGGATGCAGTTGGGCAGAGAGAGCAGGAGCGGTGAACATAAGACTCTAGAAGAAAGGCCAAGAACCCCATCCAACCTTGACCTTGGCTCCATGCCAAAGTGTTATGGGGGAACCGCACCGCTGATGCGAAGGGCTTGGGTGGGATCCCCAAAAATCCCAGAGGCCCTAGCTGGGCAAGGCGTTCTAAAACTGTATGCCTGAAGACGGAAGGGGTGGGATTCGAACCCACGGTGACCTTGCAGTCACAACGCTTTTCGAGAGCGTCACAATCAACCACTCTGTCACCCTTCCAGTCAGCTGTGGGGCTTTACCATCTTAACGGCAAACCGAGTCTCCTGCTTCTTCCCAGCCTCAAAGCCAAGCTTGCTTCCCCCACGGGATGCGGTTGATGGGAAAGTGCTCCGCACCGCTGGCGGGAACGCCCAGATGAGATCATGGAGATATGGCTGCTCTATCCATTCACCACTTTCGCCAGGCCAAACAGGCGGGTCAACCTTTGGTGGCCCTCACGGCTGCCGACTACGCCACCGCTCAGATTTTGGATCAGGCTGGGATCGACTTGATCCTGGTGGGCGACAGCTTGGCCATGACCAACTTGGGGTATGCCAGCACCCTGCCCCTGACGCTGGAACAGATGCTCCACCATGCCCAGGCCGTGCGCCGCGGGGTAGAACGGGCCTTTTTGGTGGCCGACTTGCCCTTCTTGACTTATCAAGTCCACAAAGAACAAGCTCTCCTCTCAGCAGGGCGGTTGATGAAGGAGGCAGGAGTCAACGGGGTCAAGCTGGAGGGGGGCTACCCCGACATGGTGGAAACGGTGGCCTTTCTGGTGCAGCGGGGGATCCCGGTTTTGGGTCATATCGGCCTCACTCCGCAGGCCAAACATCAACTGGGAGGCTATCGCCAGCAGGGAAAAACCACTCCGGAGGCGGAGCGTCTGCGACAAGAGGCCCTCAGCCTGGAACAAGCAGGGGCATTTGCCCTGGTTCTGGAGCACATGCCGGCGGAATTGGCTGCCCAAATCTCAGCCCAGGTGGGGATCCCAACCCTGGGCATTGGAGCCGGGCCGGCCTGCGATGGGCAGATTTTGGTCACCCACGACCTGCTGGGGCTGAGCGAGCGGCTCCCCCCTTTTGCCAAGGCCTATACCAATTTGAGACAGGCGATCCGAGAAGCAGTGGAAGCTTTCGCCGACGATGTTCGCCAAAAAGTATTTCCCCCCCGCTGATCCCTTTCAAAATCCGGGCAAAAGTGCTACGCCTACGACACCCTATGTTGCTACGCAATGCTTATGGGAACGGGAACCGCACCGCTTTCTCAAGGCTGGGCAAGGATAGGGCGACCTCAGGGATCCCTGAGCAGCACCGTCCCGGTCACCACAGCGCTTTGGCCCAACCGGTCGAAGACCCGCAAACTGACTAGGTAGGAGCCGGGCACCAAGCTTAGGGGAGGACGAATGCGGAAGCGGGTTGTACAAGACACCTCTCCAGACACACAATTCACCTGGGCTGCCGATAGCGTCTGCACCTCGATCCCCGACCACGACACCTGAAACGCCAGCTCCGCCGGGATCCGGCCCGGCACCGATACCGAAACCCCCAGCTCCAAAAAGCCGTTCCGATTCACCACAGAAGGAATATCGCTGCTGGTGATCAAAGGCGGCAGGGGAGTACTGGCCGTCAGCGCATCGGCACCACAACCGACCAAGGCCACACCCAGCAGGCCCAGCACCCATCCCCAAGGTTTGGATCCCAGCTTCATCACAGGGTTCATCTGAAAACTCACCTTCTCAGTATAGAGGGTGGGGATAACAGGCTTAGCGTCCTTTTCGAGAAAAACTAAAAATTCACGCCACATATAGTGGCAAGCTGGATTTTTGCCCAAACCATCTGCTACAGTAAGGCCCATAACCTGTCGAGCAGCCTGGATATGGAAGGGGAAGAGGAGCTAAAAGCCTTGCGGGCGCGGGTGCGCAACCTAGAGCGATCCCTCGCCGAATCGGAAGCGCTGTCATTGCAGCAGATTGAGTGCATCCATCGCCTGGAACATCAACTGCTGGAAGCACAGGCCCAGATTCAAGAGCGGGATCAAGCTTTGCAAGCGTGTCAAGAGGAGAAAGCGCGGCTGGCCCAGCGCCCTACCCCAGAGGCTTTTCAGCTTCAGCAACAGCACATCGAAGAACTGCAGAATCTCCTGTGGGAAATGGAGCGCCGTCCAACGCTGGAGCACTACCACATTCTGCAGCAGCAGTTGCAAACCAGTCAGACGGAAATTGAAACCCTCAAGGCGGAATTGCAGCGGCGCGTCGATCCGGCCCGATTTTACCAACTGCAGCAGGAGCTCCTGGAGCTGAAACAGCAGGCCAACCAATTGGGAGAATACGCCGTCAAGTTGCCGCAGGTGCAGCTTTTGCAAGCCCAACTGCAGCTCCGTGTACAGCAGCTAGAGGAGGAAAAAGCACAATTGCAAGCGCAAATCCAAGAGTTGGCTGCTCGACCTTCTGCACAAGAACTGGAAACCCTACGGGCGGAGCTAGAGGCTGCCCACCGCCAAGCGGAAGCCGAATGGCAGCGTTTGAAGACCCATCTGGAAACCGAAAAGGCACACATGGAAGCTGACCTGAACACCGCCCGGCAACGTATTCGCGAACTGGAAGAGCGTCCTACCCCAGAGCAATGGGCACGCTTGCAGGCGGAGCTGGATCATCTGCGCCAA
The DNA here is from genome assembly GCF_047462015.1 of Synechococcus sp. R5-13. Classification (NCBI taxonomy): domain Bacteria; kingdom Bacillati; phylum Cyanobacteriota; class Cyanophyceae; order Synechococcales; family Synechococcaceae; genus Synechococcus; species Synechococcus sp. R5-13. The sequence continues at coordinate 14,705 of NZ_JANSIL010000188.1, forward strand.
CAGGCCTCTTTTGCCAAGGCCGAGCGGGCCACCTTGCTGGAAGAGCTGCAGCAGAGTCAGCGGCAGCAGGCCGAGCAAGCCCAACAGATTGCCAAGCTGGAAGCGGAAGCAGCCCAGGCCGCCCACCTCAGGGAAACAGAGTCCTCACAGGCGCAGCGAATCCTTGCCCTGGAGGAGCAGGTGCAGGCTTTGACCCGCGAGCTTGGTGCTTTGCGAGCCGAGCGGGATCAGCTCATGCAAGAGTTGGCCCAGCGTCCCACCCTTGCCCAGTGGCAGGAAGTTCAGCAGCAGGTGCAGGACACCCGAGAAAGCCTGGAAGCAGCCCGGCGGGGGCGAGAACTGGCCGAGGCCCATCATCTGGTCAGCCAAAAGCAAATCGAGAAGTTGCAGCAGCAGGTGATGGCTTTGAAAACCGAGTGTGTGCAGGCCCACGCCTACGCGCAAACCCAAGAAAAGGAAGTGGCCCTGCTGCAGCAGCGCAATCAAGAACTGGAAGAGCAACTGGCCACACTGCGTCAGTCGGCCTCCGCTTCCCCTCAGCCAGCGGTTGTCGAGCCCAGGTCGAATCATCGGGCCCAGGAACGGATTCCTGCCGCGGCTGACGAGTCTGCTCCTTCCCCGGCCACCACCTGGAGAACACCCACCCCAGGGATCCCGCCGCTCACCCTGGACGAGCGGGAAGAAAGTGCCCCGCTCGGCTGGCGCCAACGGACAGAAAGGCTCCTGAAACGCTCCGCTTTGGCCGCTTCACGGGCAGGAGGGGAAACGGGCAGTCGCAACCGGATTGAGTTGCCGACTTTTGTGCAGCGGCGGCCCTACTGAGCGCTCCATTCTCGGGGATCCAACCGTTCTCCAGCTTGAAAACGAGGCCAAGCCCAGCGCAACAGGGCTCCCAGCTGGGCATGAAACCGCTCTGGGGCAAATTGCAGAGCATGGGCCCGAATCCGCTGCGGATCCCATTCCTGTCGATCCGCCTGCCGCAGCCCTTCCACCAGCGCTTCCACACTGGCCTCGGGAATGAGGATGCCGGTTTGGCCGTGGATGACCGTCTCTTGGGCACCTCCCCGGTTGAGGGCAACCACGGGGCGGCCGCAGGCCTGGGCCTCCACTGCCACTAGGCCAAAATCCTCCTCCCAGGGGAACAGCAGCAGCCGGCAATTGGCTAGCAGTTCCCGGAAACGATCGGGGGGCTGATGGGGCAAAAACTCCACCTGCGGCCCCGCCAGTCGCTTGAGCCGAGCCAGCTCCGGCCCTTCGCCCACAACCAGCAGCCGACGACCCAGCCGTTCACAGGCGGCAATCGCCAGATCCACCCGTTTGTAGGGCACCAGTCGGCCTGCCACCAGGTCATAATCGGCGCTGGGATCCGCCACCGGCTCCAACCCCTGCAGCGGAACGGGCGGATAAATGACCACAGCCTCGCGGCGATAGAGCTTGGCAATGCGGCGGCGAATGTGCTGGGAGTTGGCGATCAACAGATCTGGACGTTGAGCTGCCAGAAAATCCCATTGGCGCAAGCGGTGCAGCAGCCATTGGCCAATTGCGCCAACAGGCCCGCTTCTCCCCAGCCCTTCTCGCTGCAGATACAGCTCCCGGTTCTCCCAGAGGTAACGGGTGGGGCTGTGGATGTAGCTCAGGTGCAGGGTAGAGGCTCCCGTCAGGATCCCTTTGGCAAAGGCGTGGCTGCTGGAGATCACACAGTCATACCCCGAAAAGTCGAAGCTCTCGTAGGCCAACGGCATCCAGGGCAGCAGATACTTGAGGCGGGCGTGGTAGTCAGGGCGCAACACCCCCAGCCACTTGGCCCAGCCTTGCAAAAAAGAGGTGTGAATCGACAGCTCCTGCCAGCTCGGCGGCAGGGTGTGAGCCGAGAAGAGACTAACGTAAAGGGGGGCCTGTGGGGCAAAAGCCACCAGCTCCTGCAAAACCTTTTCCGATCCCCCCGGCCAGATCAGGTACTCGTGCACCAGGGCCAGGCGCTCAGGCCAAGCGGGATCCCGGCTGGGAAGAGTGGGGACAGCCACAGGAAGGGATCCCCAAGGCTCAGGCACTGTCAGGACTTGGCAGAGCGGCGTTTTTTGCCAATTGGGCCGCTCACCTGCTTGGCTTTCTCGTCGATCCGCTCGTTGATGTAGTTGTAGATCTCGCGGAAGCGAGGCAGGGCCCGCATCTCCAGGCGACTGCCGTCCTTGAGGGTGAGCACCATGTCTCCCCACACGCCCAAGCCACGGGGCACCATAACCACCTTGGCGATCTCGCTGTAGATCACGTCTGAGCGCTCCTTGCCGCCCCACCCCCCGATCACGGTGATGCGACGATTGGTAATCCGATAGTGTACCCACAGCTTGCGCACCAGTGCCCCCACAAACAGAGGCAAGCCGACAAGCGTAGCCCCAATGAAGGAGTTCAGCACCAAATCGCCGCTGTGGGGGCCGCCCTCAAAAAAAACCTCCTCTTGCACCGCCATGCAGAGCACCGTCCGGTTGTTTAGAGTGTTGCCGTTAACGATCTTAAACGATTTCTCAGCTTTCCCCAACTGGGGCTAACGGCAGGTTCGGGATTGGGTCAGCCTTCGGACGGCTTGTAGGGAACGGCAGGTGGCCAAGACCAGGTAAACAAACAACACCATCACCACCACCGCCACCGCTGCGGCTCCGGCATTACCCAGCCAGCCCCACCCTTCCAGCCCCGTCAGGGCCACCAAAGCCCAAGAAGCCGGGTGCAGCATTCCCCCCAACAGGAGAATTTGCGAGAGCATTTGCCCAGCCGTAAAGCGGGATCCCAGCACCACCAGGGCCAGTCCGCCGCCGATGTTGATCAACCCCATGTTGCCCAAAAAGGCGTAGCAAATGTGCCAGGCGTACTTTTGTTTGGGCACCTCCTGCCAGAGGAGGGGCTCGGCAGGGATCCCCGAAGCCTCCTGGGGGGCGAGCGGCAACGGCTGAACTTGGCTGAGGATCCAGCCGAGGACAATGGCGGCAACCAGCATCGCCACGCCCGCCTTCACGTTCAGCTTGCCGGGGATGGTTAGCTCGGGGTGGGCCAACATCGCAGATCCTCCTGCAACCCGTCCTAGCCTATCCTGTCTTTGCCCCAAATTGGCCAACAGCCTCAATCCCTTGGATAGAGCAGTGTGCCGCAGCGCTTGCAGAATTGGGCATCCCCATCGTGCTGGGAGAGGCCACAGCCTGGGCAGGCCCACTGTACCGAGTTGCCGCTTTTTACCAGTTGCTTGATCAACTCCCCCACTTGCCAAGGGATCAGGGCTATGCCCGTCAAGATCATCAACACTGTCAGCAGCCGGCCCAGCTCAGAAGTGGGGGTGAGATCCCCAAACCCCACCGTGGTCATGGTAACGACGGAAAAGTAGAAAGCATCCAAAAAGGTGGCAAAAGCGCCAGGATTCACTGGATGTTCTACCTGGTAGATCAGCCCAGAGTAGACGAAAACAATGGCAAAGAGGGTGAAGAAAATGCGCAGCAAAATGCGGCTATCGGCGGAGATCACTTGCCCAAACAGGGTTTTGCCCTCCACCAAGCGCAGCAGCCGCAGGATGCGAAACCAGCGCAAGAGGCGAATGAAGCGAATATCGGTTAGCCCGGCAAAAAAGGGCAAAATGGCCAGCAAATCGATGAGTGAATAGAGGCTGAAGACGTAGCGCAGCTTTTGCGGGGCCGCCGCCAGGCGGAGCAGATATTCCACCACAAACAGGCCGAGAATGAGGCGATCCACCCGCTCCAGCCCAAGACGCACCTCAGGGGGAACGGGATAGGTTTCCACCACAAAGAAGGTGGACGAACAGAAAACCAGCGCCGCCACCAGCAAGTTCACCCAGCGGCTTTCCGGAGTGTCTTGATCCCCCCAATAGCGCTGGAGGATCCCAGAATGGGCAAGATCGAGATCAGCTTGGGTGGGGAGAGTGGTCACAAACGGGATCCAGCTGGGAAGATATCGAGAGAGTTTCCTTTCAACGCCCATCAGGCGCATACTAACTAAGCTAATGGAAACTAGCTCACAGAGCGAACTTCCCCTAAGCAAACGTCCAGGCTTTGGGTGTTAATTAGGTGTTGAGTCGATGTTGCCTCCTATCGTACTGGCCTCGCAATCCCCTGCCCGCCGCCAATTGTTAAAGGCTGCCGGGATCCCCCATCGCGTTCAACCCAGCTACTTCGACGAAAGCCAAATCAAAAGCTCAGATCCCGTGGAGCTGGTGCAGAAGCTGGCCTCGGCGAAAGCCGAAGTGGTGGCGGCCCAGCAACGGGAGCCCGTCTTGGTTGTGGGGGCCGACTCTGTGCTCTACCTAAATGGCGAGATCCTAGGTAAGCCGCCCAATGCCCTAGAGGCGGAACGGCGCTTGCGGCAAATGCGGGGCGAAGTGGGAGAGCTCTACACAGGCCATGCCTTAATTGACACGAAGCAGAACCGCCGCCTCACCCACTATGCGGTGACGCGGGTGTTTTTTGCCAAGCCCAGCGACGAGGAGATCCGCGCCTATGTGGCCACCGGTGAGCCGCTCAATTGTGCTGGCTGTTTTGCCATCGATGGCCGCGGCAGCCTGTTTGTGGAGCGGATCGAGGGGTGCCCCGGCAATGTGATCGGGCTGAGCTTGCCCCTGCTGCGGCGCATGATGCAGGAGTTGGGCTATTCCCTCACCGATGCTTGGAGCTAGCCGTCGAGGTGTTGCTTGAGCAGGTCGTTGGCCAGCTTTGGATCTGCCCGTCCCTGAGTTTTTTTCATCAATTGCCCGACAAAGTAGCCGAAGAGCTTGGTTTTGCCCCCCCGATACTGCTGCAGTTGCTCGGGGTTTTCTGCCAGCACCTCGGCGATCATCTGCCCCAGCAGAGCGCTATCCGAGATTTGGGTCATGCCCTTAGCTTCCACCAGGGCGCGGGCCGATCCCCCTTTTTCCAGCAGTTCCGGCAGGATCTCCTTGGCGATTTTGCTGGAGATGGTGCCCTGCTCGATGAGGCCAATCAGCTCGGCCAGGGTTTCCGGCTTCAGGGCAATGTCGGGATAGTCCAGCTTGTGGGTGTTGAGGTAGCTGGCGATGTCGCTCATCATCCAGTTGGCGGCTGCTTTCGGGTCGGCACCGGCGGCGATCACGGCTTCAAAGTATTCGGCGGTGTTGCGTTCATCGCTGAGGTAGCGGGCATCGTACACCGAGAGGCCGTACACCTCCTGGTAACGTCGCCGCTTCACACCGGGCAATTCCGGCAGCTCTGCCTGCCAGCGGGTTTTCTGCGCTTCGGTAACGCGAATGGGCGGCAGATCGGGCTCGGGGAAATAGCGATAGTCGCTGGATCCCTCTTTCTTGCGCATGCTGATGGTGCGCTGGCTGTTTTCTTCCCAGAGGCGGGTCTCTTGCACGATCCGCTCGCCCGCCTCCACAGCCTTGACTTGGCGGTTGAACTCGTACTCGATGGCCCGTTGGATGGCGTTGAAGGAGTTCATGTTTTTAATTTCCACCTTCGTGCCAAAGGTCTGGGATCCCAGCGGACGCACCGAGATGTTCACATCACAGCGCAGGGATCCCTCCTGCAGGTTGCCATCGCACAGCCCGGCATAGCGCAGGATGCGGCGCAGCTCTTGCACGTACTCTGCCGCTTCTTCCCCGCTGCGGATGTCCGGCTCGCTGACGATCTCGATGAGGGGAACCCCCGCTCGGTTGAAATCCACCAAAGAGTAGCTGGATCCCGATAGGCGGTCGCTGCCAGCGTGGACCAGCTTGCCCGCATCTTCTTCCATGTGCAGACGGGTGATGCCGATGCGCTTGGTGCGACCGTCGCTGAGCTGGATCTCGATCCAGCCGTGGGTGGCAATCGGCAGGTCGTATTGCGAGATTTGGTAGTTTTTGGGCAAGTCGGGGTAAAAGTACTGCTTGCGGTCGAACTTGCTGTAGGGGGCAATGGTGCAATTCAAGGCCAAACCCGCTTTGACCGCGTACTCCAGCACCTTTTCGTTGAGCACCGGCAGGGTGCCGGGCAGGCCCATGCAGATGGGGTCAATCTGGGTGTTGGGGGGAGCGCCAAAGGCTGTCGCGCTGCTGGAGAAGATCTTGGAGCGAGTGCTGAGCTGGCAGTGAACTTCCAGCCCAATCACAGCTTCGTATTGCACTTTGGCGGGGGCAGCAACAGTCATGGGATAGGAAAAACTGGCGGTGTAACCATTCTAGTGTGACCTTGCAGGGATCCCAGCTCACAGACAGTTTCTGGGGACGGCAGCCCAGAACCCAGGACGAGGCCGGAGCAGCCCAGCTTGAAGCAGATCCTCAGAACAGCGAAACTTCCTCAAACGGTAGGGCGAATCTCAAAAGTGGGTAGACCTTCCGGCGGCTCGGAACGTTGCTCAATGGCCTCCACAACCGAACCGGGGCTGCCCTGTTGGCACCAGCGCAGCATGGCCTCCACCGCAGCAGGGGATCCTTCAAAAACAGCCTCTACACGACCATCCCGCAAATTGCGCACCCACCCTTGAACACCCGCATGGAGAGCCATCGCTTCGGTGTGGGCTCGAAACCCCACGCCCTGAACCCGCCCCCGTATCCAGACGTGAACGCGAACCCTGTCACTCATGCCGACGGGGATCCCTCCGTTGTGCTGCAGGGTTCTGGCGACTCGGTCGGCTCCTCCGGAGTCTCTGAGGTCTGCCGATCCAGCCACCCCACAAGAACGTTGACCAGGGCAACCAAGCCTAGGAGCCCCAGCGAGATCCCACAGGCATACCCAATCGCTTGCCACAGCACGGAAGACATGAACCCAACCTCACGAACGCTTGTGCAGAGGATCCCACCCTTCATGCACCGTGACATCCTCCCGGCGCTCGTCCTACGGACAGAGCGCGGGCCACCCTTCCCGTCAGCAGGACGGAGTCCTTACCTCGCGGCTGGGCATTCCTGCCCCACGCCACTTGTCTGGGTCTACAACCCCCGACAAAACGACTGGACAGGTGGTTCCCCTTCCCCAGCCTTCCTGGCTACTGCCAGCTTGCAAAACAAGTCTAATCCACAGGGAACGGTGCATCGGCAGGCAGGATGGACTCCTGCACCCAGGAACCCCTGTCCACCGGACAAGAGCAAGAGGCATCTGGATCAATCCGGTACTTGTAGGTTACCGCCAGCATAAGTAGGTTTTACTACAGATTTCGCT
>NZ_JANSIL010000189.1:0-7754 GCF_047462015.1 Synechococcus sp. R5-13
GCAGAGCAGGCTCAGGGCTACTGAAAGCCCGCTCCGTACCGCTTAGCGGTCGGAGTCGGGTAGTTTACGAGCTTCTGGCCGCTCGGTTCGGGCAGGCTGTAGGCAGCTTGATGAGGAGAAACCGGCAATGTCTTACTCAACCTCTTACTCCGTGTCTTACTCGAAAATCTTTTTCCCAGTTTGGGTGGCGGGGCTGCTGTTGTTGATCGGCGGCGGGATCCTGTTTGGCCTGTTGCGGGCTTTTGGGCTACCTATTGGGGAGCTGGCCGACTGGGCCATTGGGATCGCCAGCTTTTGGTGGCTGGTGGTGATCGTCACCCTTCCCTGGAACCTCTACTTTCAGGCCAAGGCCGTTCAGCAGGAGGCGGTCGTGTCTCAGGAACGAGGGATCCCGGTGGAAGATTCAACCTTGGCTTTCCTACAAAAGCTCAGCCGCTGGTCGTTGCGCGTGGCCATTGCCCTGCATGGGCTGTCGGCTCTAGCTTTCTATGGCTTGGCCGTTGGGCAAGTCACCCCCATTGGCTACCCCAGCGCCGTGGCTGCGGTGTTGTTAACGGCTCTGCGCCCGGCCATCCGGGGCTACGAGTATTTGGCCGACCGCTTGGCCCAGTTGCAAGGGCAAATCCGCATCCCTCGCGAAGATGCCCTCGAGCTGGCGGAACGACTAGAGCAGTTGCAGCGCCAAGTCGAGCAGTTGCAGGAGCAATGGGATCCCGGCAAACCTGGCTCTTGGGCCCAACAAGAGGAAGAAACCCGGCGCTACCTACGGCAGGAGCTGGCCGCGCTCAAGGCCCAACTGGAACAGTTGCGGGCCAGCAACGAGCTAGACCACAGCCAACTGCGCCAAGAGACCCGCCAAGCTGTGGCTCAGCTCAGTGTGGATAGCCAATTTCTCGGCCATGTGCGGGAGATCCTGCGCTTCATCAAGGAAGCCTAGCAGGATCCGTTGTTCAGCCCTTCCAACTGGGCGGCAAATTGAGAAGGAACCAGCTTGGTGCCCACCCCGGCATCGGTCAAAATCTCCAGCAGCAGAGAGTGAGGGGATCCTCCATCCAGAATGTGGGCCGCCCGCACCCCTTGTGCCAGGGCGCGAATGCAACACTGCACCTTCGGGATCATGCCGCCCTTGACGACACCGGCTTGGATCAACTGGCGAGCCGTCTCGATATCCAGCAACGTAATCAGAGAGCTGCGATCCTGAGGATCTTTGAGAATGCCAGGGGTGTCGGTGAGCAAAATCAGCTTTTCTGCCCCCAGAGCAGCCGCCAGTTCTCCCGCCACCGTATCGGCGTTGATGTTGTAGGCTTGGCCCGTCTCATCGGCAGCCACACTGGAGATCACCGGAATCTGTCCACCTTCCAACAGGGTTTGCAGCAACTGGGGGTTGATGCTGCTCACTTCCCCAACAAAGCCGATCTCTGCCCGGCCCTGGGATCGCGCTTTGATCAAGTTGCCATCCCGCCCGCACAGCCCCACCGCCGATCCGCCGGCCAAGCTGATGAGCTGCACGATCTGCTTATTAACCTTGCCCACCAACACCATCTCCACTACTTCCATGGTGGCGGCATCGGTAACCCGCAAGCCATCCACAAACTTGAAGGGAATGTCCAGTTTTTGTAGCCAACTGTTGATCTCCGGCCCCCCCCCATGCACCAACACCGGGCGGATCCCCACACAGGCCAGAAAGACGATGTCTCGGAGCACCTCGGCCCGTCGCTCTTGGTGCACCATGGCTGCGCCGCCGTATTTGATGACAATAACGCGGCCCTGGTACTGCTGAATGTAGGGTAAAGCCTCGATGAGGATCTGCGCCCGCGTAAGGGGATCACAGGCCGACCCGGTCGCCTCAGAAAGGGAAGAGTTGGTTTGCACTGCTGTAAGTCCCTAGAAGTCCAGAAAACCTGACCCAGAGTATCGCATTCTGCAGATCCTCAGGTATGGAACGGGATCGCCAGCAAAGGCAACAGGGCCAACCCCAACCAGGCCCAACCCCGAATGGAAGAAGAATGGGGTAGGGGATCGACGGGCCCTGACTCTGCCTGCTGCAGCAGGGCATCGATACGCTCCTGCAGCCGTTGCCCTGAGTCTGAACTCACGGCCATTGCAAAGCCAACCCAGGCCGCCGCCGGTTGCTCCACCACGCCATAGCCCACCACCTGCAGCAGGGCCTCTCCCAACAGCAAGGGATCCACCCGTTGGGCCGCCCAGCGATCCGCCCGCAGTTCCCGCAGAGTGAGCAATTCCTGCCAGAGGGCCTCGGTGTTGGGCAGCCAGCCGGTGAGGCGTCGCAGCCAGCCCACCCCAAACATCCACAGGGTGTCGCGGTAGTGGCGATGGGCTTCTTCGTGAGCGATTACGGCCCGCAAGTGCTCATCATCCAACTGCTCCAGCAGGCCGCGGCTGACCACCAACTGGGCATTCCACACCCCCACTTGGGCAGCAAAAGGGATCTCCAAATCCAGCACATAGGCGGGAGAGCCATGCAAATCCACATGGGCCAGAGCTTGCAGATGGGCACGTCGATAGGAGCGCCAGTATTCCCAAATCCAGTGCAAGGCCACGCCGCCGGCCACGGCCAGCAACAGCAGAGCACAGCCGTAGCAGAACCAGCCCCCCACCCCGGCCATTTGTCCCCACGGCCCCATCCAGGCCAAGGCCAAAGCAGTGGTCAGCAACAGCAGCGGGGGCAGCAAGAAGTGGATCCAAGCCCGCTGCCAACGCCGGCTCCACCCGCCCCCCTTATCCAGGCGCACTTGCACCCGCCACAGCCAACTGAGGCCCAAGCCCAGCAGTAACATGCCCAAGTGGCTCATCGCGGATCCCTCCTGGCTTGACGGGCCGCCCGCAGCCGTTCGGCAATCGCCTGCAACTGGGACACACTGGCCTGATCCAGGCTATCGGCAAAGGCTGCCACCGTATCGGGATCCCCTACAGCCAAAAACTGCTGCAGGTGGGTGAAGGCCCTGAGGCTGGCCGCTTCCTGACGCGAAAGACGAGGCCGCCACAGCATGGGCAGATTCCGCCCTTGGGGATCGGTGCGGCGCTCACAGCTCACCCAGCCCTTCTGGCTTAAGCGCTGCAAAACTGTAGTCACAGAGGCATAGGCCAGCTCCCGATCCGGATCGGCCAAGATGCGCTCGTGGATTTGACGGGTGCTGGCACTGCCCAGATCCCAGAGGATCTCCAAGATTTCCGATTCCAGAGGGCCCAGCGACAGTTGCTTGGGACGATGCTTGGGCAACATGAGCCTTTGCCGGTGTAGGAATTTCTATCTAGCTAGATTAACTGTTGGAGTCTCAAGCCCCGCAGCCATTTTAAGGATCCGCTAAGCTCGAAGATGGTGGTTCTTCGTACTGTTTCTTCCCATGGCTGCTCCCACCTACCACACCATCACCTTCGGCTGCCAAATGAACCGCGCCGATACCGAGCGCATGGCCGGGATCCTGGAGTCCCTGGGGTATGTGGCCACCGAAGATGAGTTGCAGGCGGACTTAGTTCTCTACAACACCTGCACCATCCGCGACAATGCTGAGCAGAAGGTCTATTCCTACCTGGGCATCCAGGCACAGCGCAAGCGCAAGAACCCGGCCATCAAGCTGATCGTGGCCGGCTGTGTGGCCCAGCAAGAGGGGGAAAAATTGTTGCGCCGCGTCCCTGAGCTGGATCTGGTCATGGGCCCCCAGTACGTGAACCGCCTTGGGGATTTGCTGGCGCAGGTGGAAGCCGGAAACCAGGTGGTGGCCACCGAGCCGGTTGAGATCCCAGAAGACATCACCAAGCCCCGTCGCGACAGCCAGGTCACTGCTTGGATCAACGTTATCTACGGTTGCAACGAGCGCTGCACCTACTGCATCGTGCCGCGGGTGCGAGGGCAAGAGCAGTCCCGCCAGCCCCAGGCCATCCGCGCCGAAATCGAAGACGTGGCCAGAGCGGGCTACCGCGAGGTGACGTTGCTGGGGCAGAACATCGATGCCTACGGACGGGATCTGGATCCGAAAACCAACCTGGCCAGCTTGTTGCGCTTCGTCCATTCGGTGGAAGGTATTGAACGGATTCGCTTTGCCACCAGCCACCCGCGCTACTTTACCGAGGAGCTGATCGCCACCTGCGCCGAGCTGCCCAAAGTCTGCGAGCACTTCCACATCCCCTTCCAGGCGGGCAGCAACGAAGTGCTCAAGCGGATGCGGCGCGGCTACACCCACGAGCGCTATCGCCAGATCATCCAGCTCATCCGCCAATACATGCCCGAAGCCGCCATCAGCGCCGATGCCATTGTCGGCTTCCCGGGAGAGACCGAAGCTCAGTTCCAAGAAACCCTGCAACTGGTGCAGGACATTGGCTTTGACCAAGTGAACACCGCCGCCTACTCCCCTCGTCCCGGCACCCCCGCCGCTGAGTGGCCCGACCAAGTGCCCGAGGAGGAAAAAAGCGACCGCCTGCAACGGCTGAACCGACTGGTGGCCGAGGTGGCCGCCGCCCGCAGTGCCCGACTCCTAGGCCAGGTGCAAGAGGTGCTGGTGGAAGGCCCCAACCCGAAAAACCCCCGCCAGGCAATGGGGCGTACCCGCGGCAATCGCTTGGTGTTCTTTGAAGGGGATCCAGAGCAACTGCAGGGATCCCTGGTGCCGGTGCGCATTACCGCCACGCGAGCTTTTTCGCTGACCGGAGAGGCAGTTACCGTCCGCGCGAGCGGGCCATAGGATGAAGGCTCTCACAAACACAACTTTCCCCAGTTCCCTCTTGTCCGATTGCGCCGGCGGAGCGCCTCTCCAGGGAGCTGTTTCGCTGAGAAAAACCATGCCCTCCTGGGTGAACAGCTTTAAGGCAACCGCCAGGCAGTCACTGCCCTTTCCGCCACGCCGACCAGGGCACAACCACCGCCCTAGCTAGCTTTCTTCCGCGCAGCAGTAGAACGGAGCTTCATACACAACGTTTTGGCAACAGCAACAGGCCGGCGCTGGAACAGGCCCCGAATACCTGCCCTGCCTAGCGCAAGATTTCAAAATCCAAAACGGGCTCTGTCTGGGTCACGCGGTAGTACCCGGCCTGGGTACGAACCGAAGCCTGATAGGGGCTGGGCAAATCCAGCGAGCGCAGGGGTGGGATGTTGGTGCGTTGGTTCAGCAGCGTGGTGAAGAAGGCGGTGGTCTGCCGGGCCTGGGAGCGCACCACCTCCTCAGGGAAAATGACCGGATCCACATTCCTGCCTGTATCCAACAGGATCCTATCCAGGGCATCTCCCACCGGATAGGAAGGATAGGCAATTTGGGCCAAGGCGGATCCAATCGGGATCCCGGCGGACAGACAACCCAGAAGAATGGCCAAAGTCAGACGCATGTGCTGGGATTCCTCCTGCGCTACAGCTTTTCCTCAACACCGGAAAAAAGCGGGGTTTGAACGTTGCTCATTGACTTGGATCCCCATGAAGCCTACCTTTTGACCGGCAGCTAAGGCGGATTCTACTCGAAATGCCTCGATTGGCAACCGCCTGCAACCCAATGGAGGGCCAACATGACAAAGGATCTCGCCGCCGACTAGGATCGGGATACTCTGCTTGGGATCCTTAGACCTGTGAGTGTTTGTGTTCGCATTGCCCCCAGTCCAACCGGAAATCTGCACATCGGCACCGCCCGGACGGCAGTGTTCAACTGGCTGTATGCCCGTCGCCACGGTGGCCGGTTCATTTTGCGCATTGAGGACACCGACCGCGACCGCTCTTTGCCCCGCTACACCCGCAACATTTTGGCGGGCCTGGCCTGGTTGGGCCTAGACTGGGACGAAGGGCCGGTCTACCAGTCCAAGCGCATCGAGCGCTACCAAGCAGTGGTGCAGCAGCTTCTAGATCAAGGGCTGGCCTACCGCTGCTACGTCAGCGAGGCAGAGCTGGAGGAGATGCGCGCTGCCCAGAAGGCTGCCGGCAAAGCCCCCCGCTACGACAACCGCCACCGCTTTCTCACCGAAGCCCAGCGACGAGCCTACGAAGCCGAGGGGCGGCAGCCAGTGATCCGCTTCAAAATCGAGGAGCCCCTAGAGGTGTCTTGGGTGGATCTCATCCGCGGCCCCATTACCTGGAACACCCAGGACTTGGGGGGGGATATGGTCATTGCCCGGGCGGATGGCTGCCCTCTCTACAACTTGGCGGTGGTGGTGGATGACATCGACATGGGCATCACCCATGTGATTCGCGGCGAAGATCACATCGGCAATACCCCCAAGCAGATTTTGCTCTACCGTGCTCTTGGCCACGAACCTCCCCAGTTTGCCCATTCTCCGCTAATCCTGAACCCGGAGGGGAAAAAGCTCTCCAAACGGGATGGGGCAACTTCGGTGACGGAGTTCCAGCAGCTGGGCTTTTTGCCAGAAGCTCTCAAGAACTATTTGGCTTTGCTCAGTTGGTCGCCCCCGGATGGGGAAGAGCTTTTCTCTCTGGAAAAGGCGGCTGCGCTGTTCGACTTTGACCGGGTTAACCGTGCGGCTGCCCGCTTTGACTGGGACAAGCTCAACTGGATCAACAGCCAGTACATCAAGCGGCTTTCTCCGCCAGAACTGGTAGAACGGCTCACCCCCTTTTGGCAGGCGGCAGGGTTTGACCTTTCCGAGGTGCCGGATCCCACCTGGTTGGAAGATGTGGCCCGCCTGATTGCCGATGGTATCGACCGCCTGGCAGAGGCTCCTCCGCTCAGCCGCTTTTTGTTTCAGGAGCCCCTCAGCTACACGTTGCCAGCTCTGGAACAGTTGCGCCTGCCTGGGGTGGCAGAGGCTATGGCTGCAATGGCCACCACGTTGGCTGCTGCCGAGCTGCCCCAGGTTTCGGCGGACAGCTTAAAACCGCTGGTGGATCAGGTGGCCAAGGGCCAGAACATGAAAAAGGGCCTGCTGATGAAGAGTTTGCGGGCCGCCCTGACAGGGGATCTGCAGGGGCCGGATTTGCTGGAATCTTTTGCCCTTCTCCAGCGGCGGGGCTGGGCTTTGGGGCGGTTAGAGGCTGTGCAGAAGTTGGTTTCTTGTTGATGGAAGCCCATCTCTTGCTGTCATGCCTTCGGTTGCCTCTGTTGAAAGTGCTCCGCACCGCTGCCGCAATCGGGATCCCATGCTGTCACGCCAGCTACAGGCTGCAAACCAAATTGTCCAAGAACTGGTGCTGCTCTCTTCTCAGTTATCTTCCCCATCCTCTTCGGACTCTGTAGAGATGGGGGAGCTGGAGCAGTGTGTGCTCAAGCTGGCCCAGACCTTGGTACGGCAGATGGTGGATCGTCTGGGTGCAGCCTCAGCTCGCCTTTGGATTTTCGACCCGCAGGAAGGATGTTTTCAGTCGGTGGCCCATGCCGGCCTGCTCAGCCCTGCTCATGACCAAATTCAGCGGATCTACCCTGACGACAGCCCTTTGGGACGGGTGGCCCAGGAGGGTCTGCCGCTTTTGAGCAACAATCCCGCCCAAGAAGCCTGGATGCCCGCCCCAGAGTGGGTGAAGGCCAATGGCTTGCGAGGCTTTGTTGCCTACCCGATTAACCGGGGGGAGGAGCGGCTGGGGGCTTTGGCTCTGCTGAGCCGGACACCTCTGGAAGCCAGCTTTCTGATTGTCAAACACGCGGGGGCACGGCGCATCGATCTCATCATTCAGCCCAAGGTTCAACAGGACGCCGGTTCCTCTATCAACCCTCAGGCTCCCTACACCCACTTGGAGGTAAACTACCCGACTCCGACCGCTAAGCGGTACGGAGCGGGCTTTCAGTAGCCCTGAGCCTGCTCTGCCC
>NZ_JANSIL010000190.1:0-6064 GCF_047462015.1 Synechococcus sp. R5-13
ATAACTTCCGCATTCCTCCCGACACTGACCCTACGGGTACAGTGCGGGGCTCCTGCGATTTCTAGCTGAGCCGCATTGGGCAGACATGGTTGACAATGCGAGGGATCCCTTTTTGAACTGTCCATGAGCTGGCAACGCCCAGATAATCGCACCGCTGCTCAATTGCGCCCGGTTTCTTTTGAGCGCCACTTTACCCGCTATGCCCCTGGCTCGGTGTTGGTCAAGTTCGGCCATACCCATGTCCTTTGCACCGCCAGTGTGGCCGAAGAAGTTCCCCCTTTTCTGCAGAACACCGGCCAAGGCTGGCTGACGGCTGAGTACCGCATGTTGCCCGGAGCCACGCAACAACGACAGCCGCGGGAAATGTTGAAACTATCGGGCCGTACTGCCGAGATTCAACGGCTCATCGGGCGCAGTCTGCGCGCCGCCTTGGATTTTCGCAAGCTGGGATCCCGTACCATCACCGTCGATGCCGATGTGCTGCAGGCCGATGGCGGAACGCGCACCGCCGCGATCACAGGGGGCTATGTGGCTCTGCACGACGCCATCACTTGGCTGTACAAACAGGGGGCGCTGGATCCGGCCCAGGGATCCCCGCTGCGGCAGCAGGTGGCGGCCCTTTCGGTGGGAATTGTGCAGGGAGAGGTACTTGTGGATCTGTGCTATGAGGAAGACAGCCAAGCCGAGGTGGACATGAACATTGTTATGAACGAGCAGGGATCCTTCATCGAGATCCAGGGCACTGCCGAAGCCGGCTGCTTCAGTCACCCGCAACTGCTACAAATGTTGGAGATGGCCCAAGCCGGGATCCAAGAATTGCTCCAAGCCCAACGGCAGGCTCTCAATTTAGAAAGATAGAGCCATAGCCGGACCCTAGCCTTGCAATGGTAATCCTTCAAGGCACTGCATATGGGATTGCATGGGTGTATATCCTGGTTGGCAAAGCGGTATTCCCTTGCTGTAAAGGAATGGCCGGGAAAGCTAAGATCAGCCAGTTGTTAAAATAAGTGAGCTCTCTGAAGCTCTCCTTTCGACGGTTTGAGCGTGTGGCTGAGGTGAATCGCTGCTCATTTGGCCTGAAGAAGTTGGCCCGGAGAACGCTGCATGTCCCGTTTTGTGTTCGGCTCGGAGGAACTTGCGCCACTGCTCAGGCAGCAAGGTTGGCGGTTTACCACTGGATATCTGCACATTCACCTCAAGGGACTGGATCCCTCTGAGGGTGCGGAACCCTGGGTGTTGACCTACTACCACGGCAGGCTGCTTTTTTCTGCCGATCAACCCCTCAACACGCAAATCCTGCTGAAACGACTCTCCCGCTTTATTCCTCGCCTCAACTTGGAATGGCCACAGCGGGCCATCTCGGTGGTGCAAGAGCGCTTGGTGAAAGACCATTCCTTACCTGAGCTGCTGGAGGCTATCACGCAATTGGGCCTGCTCAAGCCGGGGGAGCTGGAAGATGCCCTGTGGCTCAACCTGCTTACCGATTTCGACCGCTACCTATTCGAACGGGCAGGCACCTGTTACTTTGAGGTGCAGGAGCAGGTCGCCCAGGAGGCCCCCATTGGCGGGTTTGAGTTGGAGCCGCTGCTGCAAGAAGCCGCCCGGCGCCACGATCGCTGGGCAGATTTGAAGGTGGCGATCCCAACCCTGTTGGCGGTGCCGGTGGTCAATTGGGAACGGGTCAACCGCTACCGCATCACCGATGAGCAACGACAGAAGCTCCACACCCTCACCAAAGATGGCCAGTCGCTGGAAGCAATCGCCAAGAAGCTGTGCCGGGATCGGCTGGAGGTGGCCAATCTCTTTGCCTCCTGGGCGAAAAAAGGTTTGGTCAGCCTACAAACACCCCAAGAGCTGCTGCAGACCAAGCGCCACAACCCGATAACCATCTTGGCGGTGGACGACAGCGTGGTGATGCAGGAAATCCTACGGCAGTATTTGCCCAACTATCAGGTGATTACAACGGGCAACCCCGCCGAGGTGCTTCCTTTGTTGTTTCAGCATCGGCCCCACCTGTTGTTGATGGATATCGCCATGCCGGGGATCGATGGTCTAGAGCTTTGCCGCATTGTGCGCAGCTTAGAAGAGTTTAAGTCCCTTCCCATCCTGATGGTTACCGCTCGCGATGGTCTGCTGGCCCGCATCCGCGGCAAATGGTCGGGGGCAACCGCCTACTTGACCAAGCCCTTCAACGAAAGTCAGCTTAATGCAGAGGTGAAGCGGCTTCTGGCCCAACAGCCGCCTGCCCACAGACAAAATCCTCTGTCGGTTCAGGGAGGCAGAACAGGTCATCCTGCCCTGTTTCAGGGATCCCCCCGTTCCCTCGAGGATCAAGCCAAGGCGTAGTGTCCTTCTGAGTTGATCCCCGTCGCCATTGGCTTTCCTGTCAAAATCAACAAAGGTTTTATGTTAGATAAGAAGTCAACTCAAGAGACCATAACTTGTCTGGGCTGACTGCTAATGTCAATGGATTGATAGCTCATTAGGACATGCCCAAAAGAGAAAAATAGGTTGCCGGGGATTTCAGAAACAAGAGACGAAGTAAGCATCCCATACACTGAAAACTTATCCGATCAACCTTCCTCATTGTCATCACGACCGGCTACTTCAATCTCTCTCAGGAACTGGCTTTTCCCCGCTGGCATTAGAGGTCGTTTAAGCCTTAGAGAAGCCTCACAAGGCTTCTGGCAAAAGAGTCCATACTAAGGGTACCGACAAACAAGCCCTGAAGACATGAAAAAAGATCGAACAGGGTTCAGCAGGCACTTCTGAAGGCAAACCAGAAATATTAAACGCTGTCGTGGATCCCGGCAAGATCAATGAGAGGGAGAAATCAAGCAGAAATTGCTCAGGATCCATGGACAGGGATCCCAAGAATACGTAAAATCGAGTAAAGAATGTAAAGAAAACGCCACACTTCTCCAATTGGTCCCGATCCCCAAGGAGCATTATGCTGCGACTGGAACACATTAGCAAAATCTATCCCACCGGTGAGGTGCTCAAGGATGTGAACTGGGAAGTTAAGCCTGGGGATCGCGTCGGCCTAGTGGGAGTAAACGGGGCCGGAAAGACCACCCAGCTCAAGATTATCTGCGGGCAAGAAGAACCGACCAGCGGCGAGGTGATCCGCCCCGCCAACCTGCGCATCGCCTATCTCACCCAAGAATTTGGAGTGGATCCCGCCCGAACGGTGCGAGAAGAGTTCTGGACAGTCTTTCAAGAGGAAAACCGCATTCACCAAGAAATTGCCCAAATCACCCAACAGATGGAGCAGGCGGACGCGGACACGTTGGAAACCCTTTTGCGCCGTCTAGATCGTCTACAGCGCCAATTTGAGAGTTTACATGGCTATGAACTGGAGGCGCGTATTGAGAAAATCCTGCCGGAAATGGGGTTTGAGCCGGAGGACGGGGATCGGTTGGTGAGCGCCTTCAGCGGCGGCTGGCAGATGCGCATCAGCCTGGGGAAAATCCTGCTGCAAAAACCCGATTTGATGTTGCTAGACGAGCCGACCAACCACCTAGACTTGGAGACCATTGAGTGGCTGGAAAACTACCTCAAGAGCTTGACGATCCCCATGGTGATTGTTTCTCATGATCGAGAGTTTTTGGATCGGCTTTGCACCCAAATTGTGGAGACGGAGCGAGGAGTTTCTACGACATACTTGGGTAACTATTCTCAATACCTACTCCAAAAAGCTGAACGGCGAGAGGCACAACAAGCTGCCTACGAACGTCAGCAAAAGGAAATTGAAAGGCAACAAACCTTCATCGATCGCTTCCGGGCCAGTGCCACCCGCAGCACTCAGGCCAAAAGCCGCGAAAAACAACTGGAAAAGATCGAGCGGGTCGAAGCGCCCATTGGCGACGTGCGTACCCTCAAGTTTCGCTTTCCCCCTGCTCCCCGCAGTGGTCGCGAGGTGGTGAAGATCGAGAATTTGACGCACATTTATGGAGATAAGATTTTGTTTTTGGGTGCGGAGCTGTTGATCGAGCGTGGGGATCGCGTCGCCTTTCTGGGGCCCAATGGGGCAGGAAAATCCACCCTGCTGCGTCTTATCACCGGCCTAGAGCAACCTACCGAGGGATCTGTGAAATTGGGAGCACACAATGTGATCCCTGCCTACTTCGAGCAAAATCAAGCAGAGGCTTTGGATCTGAGCAAAACCGTCTTGGACACCATTCATGACGAAGTGCCCGACTGGAAAAACGAAGAAGTGCGCACGCTGTTGGGTCGCTTTTTGTTCAGCGGCGACGCCGTTTTTAAGAAAGTAGCGGCTTTGAGCGGGGGAGAAAAAGCCCGCTTGGCGTTGGCGAAAATGCTACTTCAGCCGGCCAACCTACTGATTTTGGATGAGCCCACCAACCACTTAGATATCCCGGCCAAAGAGATGCTGGAAGAAGCTTTACAGCATTACGATGGCACGGTGATCCTTGTTTCTCACGACCGCTACTTTATCTCAAAAGTGGCCAACAAGATTGTAGAGATTCGCAACGGAGAGTTGGTCGCCTACCAGGGCAACTATCACTACTATCTAGAAAAGATCGCTGAAGAGAAAGAGAAAGCCCGACAAGAGCGAATCGCTGCCGAAAAACGAGCCAAAGAGCGAGAAAAACAGAAAGCCAAAAAGGCAGCCGGCAAAACCTAAGGAGCCAAAGCAATGTTTACGGGTCTGGTTCGAAGTTTGGGCACAGCCCAGTTGATCAATTCTTCACAGCTACGGGTTACCTGTCCCCGGTTGCAACCTCAGTTGGCCTATGGAGATAGCGTGGCGGTGGACGGCCTTTGCCTGACGGTGGTGGAGATTCTGCCCGATGGATTTTTGGCCGATGTTTCGCCGGAAACCCTGCGGCGCTCGACTTGGGGCCAGGGATCCCTCGGCCCGCGCACAGTCAACCTGGAACCGGCGCTGCGGGTAGGAGACAAGTTAGGGGGGCATTTTGTCAGCGGCCATATCGATGGGGTGGGGCAACTGTGGGATCAAGCCGCCACTGGCAACGCCTGGGAGCTGAGCTTCAAGGTTCCTGAAGAGATCGGGCGTTACATCGTACCCAAGGGCAGCGTGGCGGTGAATGGGGTGAGCTTGACCATTGCTGAGGTGCGCCAAGGGGGCTGCTGGTTCAAGGTGGCTGTGATCCCCCAAACCTACCGCGAGACCAACCTTTCTCAGCTCCAAGTTGGGGATCCCGTCAACATAGAGGCGGATATTTTGGGCAAGTATGTGGAAAAATTGCTGGGCTTGCTGCCCCCCGAGAGCAGCGTTTCTCTGGAGTTTCTGGCCGAGCATGGCTATATCTAGGTACCTTTCCCATGATCCACCCCGAGGAAGTTGAGCGCCTGCGCGGCGTAAATGTTTATCTCATTGGGATGATGGGCAGCGGCAAATCCACCGTGGGATCGGAGCTGGCAGCCCAGTTGCGCTTTCAATTTTTCGACACCGATGGTCTGGTGGAGCAGGTGGGGGGTTCTTCCATCGCTCAGATCTTCGCCGAGCATGGGGAAGCCTACTTCCGGGATCTGGAGACGCAGGTGTTGGCCCAGTTGAGCAGCTACACCCGGTTGGTGATCGCCACAGGCGGCGGCATTGTGTTGCGCCCCAAAAATTGGAGCTACTTGCACCATGGCCTCACCGTTTGGCTGGATGCGACCCCCGAGCTGATTTGGCAGCGGCTCAGACGGGATCCCGGCCAACGCCCCCTGCTGCAAACCCCCGACCCCCAAGCTGCCCTGTACAAGCTGATGCAAGAGCGAGAGCCGTTCTACGCCCAAGCCGATGTGCGGGTGCCCATCCGGTCAGAAACTAGCCCGCCCCAGTTGGTTGAACAGATCTGGCAAGCCATTCGCGCCCGCCTGCGAGACGGGATCCCTTCCTAGCCACCTCGCGCCCAACACAAAAAGGGATCCCATGAGGGATCCCTGAACTCTTTAGTTTTTGATTTTTGATTACTCAAGATTCGCAGGGAGCGGATCCCTGACGCAGCCAGGGTAGCTTCCTTTAGAGCGCATTGCCGCGGGGGAGGACTTCTTCAGGGAACTCAAAGCGCTCATGGGGCTGGTCCTGCGG
>NZ_JANSIL010000191.1:0-520 GCF_047462015.1 Synechococcus sp. R5-13
GGCATCTGGATCAATCCGGTACTTGTAGGTTACCGCCAGCATAAGTAGGTTTTACTACAGATTTCGCTCAACAGATTTCGCTCAGAGGTATGGCGGGGATCCCTGTATCCCGGTGCTTACCCTGCGGGTAGAGTGCAGGACTGATTGCCCCTGCACCCCCGTTAGTTACCGCTAGCTACACCGCCGGGAAGCCCCGCCCTCTATTAGTTAGTGGCTAGTGAATAGTGAATAGTCACTATCCACTAACCACTATCCACTATTCACTATCCAGGGTGAGGGTCGGGATGAAAGGCGGGGACATGATGTTTTGTCCTTACTGGTGCCATAAAAAGTAGCGGGGTTTTATACACTGCCGCTATAGACATCAAGTACAGGGGCGGGGCATCCCGTCCTTTTCGCGTTAGCGGGACGTAGTCCTTAAGCCCAGGAAATGTCCTTTTCGCGCTAGCGGCGCGGAGCGCTAACCGGAGTCACTGTTCGCGTCAGCGGGACGGAGTCCTTGAAGCCCGCACTCTCTCGC
>NZ_JANSIL010000192.1:0-819 GCF_047462015.1 Synechococcus sp. R5-13
GGGATACCGCCATTCTGTTTGGAAACAAACAGAATGCTATCGCTGCATAGTTGAACAGTGATGTTCAGCAATGTTCAGCGTAAATGTATCAGTCTAGGGCTCCCGGCCTGCTGTCGCAAGTGGTAGGCGGGGTTCGACCACTGACCAGAGGCGGGCAGCCACCTCTGCCGGGGATCCCTGGGCTGAAATGCGGACAATCCGCTGTGGTTCTGCGGCAGCCAGGGTTTCGAATCCGCAGTAAACCCGCCGGTGGAACTCTAGGCCTTCTTGCTCGTTAGTGCTCTGCACCGCTAGCTCAACTGCGCCAGAAGAACGGGAGCGAGCCCGTTCTAGCCCCACCTCGGGGGGCAGATCCAGCCACAGGGTGAGATCCGGCTGTAGCCCGTCGGTGACCCATCGGTTGAGCTGCCGGATCTTCTCCAAGTCCAGCCCCCGACCGTAGCCCTGGTAGGCCAGGGTGGAATCGGTAAAGCGGTCGCAAACCACCACCTGCCCTGCCGCCAGAGCCGGCGCGATGACTTTGCTCACGTGTTCAGCCCGATCCGCCGCGTACAGGAGCAACTCCGCCAGAGGGCTAAAGGGATCCCCGTGCAGCAACAGCTCCCGCAGCGTTTTGCCCAGCGCCGTGCCCCCCGGCTCGCGGGTACACAGACAAGCGTAGCCTTCTTGGCGCAGTCGCTCAACCAAGAGGGCCTGTTGGGTGGTTTTGCCCACCCCTTCCCCGCCTTCTAGGGTGATGAACACACCGTCGTCCTGATACATTCACGCTGAACTCTCCTGAACATGGTTCAGGAAAGAAGCGATCGCATCCTGCCTATC
>NZ_JANSIL010000193.1:0-740 GCF_047462015.1 Synechococcus sp. R5-13
CTTTAAAAACGCAGTGCCGGCCATGTGAATATCGTTGTCATCACGCATAGGCCAAGAATACGATTGAGCGATGCAACGACTTCAAGCCTTCAAGTACGAATTGCTGCCCAACGGCCAGCAGGTGCGACTCATGCGCCGCTTCGCTGGCTCGTGCCAGTTCGTCTACAACAAGGCGCTGGCGTTACAGAAAGAACGCTACGAGTGTGGCGAGAAGAAGCTTGGCTACGCCGAGCTGTGCAAGCTGCTCACTGAATGGCGCAATAGCACAGAGACGGCGTGGCTGGGCGATGCGCCGGTGCATCCGCTGCAACAGGCGCTCCAGGATTTGGAGCGGGCTTACGCCAACTTCTTTGCCAAGCGCGCCGGCTTCCCAAAGTTCAAGAAGAAGGGCCGGCACGACAGCTTCCGCTATCCCGACCCGAAGCAGATCAAGCTTGATCAGACCAATAGCCGCATCTTCCTGCCCAAACTGGGCTGGCTGCGCTACCGCAACAGCCGAAAAGTGCTGGGTACGGTGAAGAACGTCACCGTCAGCCAGTCCTGCGGCAAGTGGTTTGTGTCGATTCAGACTGAGCGAGAGGTCGAGCAGCCCATTCCAACCGGCGGTGCGGTAGGCGTAGATATGGGCATCACCCGCTTTGCCACGCTGTCGGACGGCTCGTTCTATGCCCCCCTCAACAGCTTCAAGCGGCACGAGGCGCGCTTGCGCAAGGCACAGCAAGCGCTCTCCCGCAAAGTCA
>NZ_JANSIL010000194.1:0-5960 GCF_047462015.1 Synechococcus sp. R5-13
TCATCAAAGCGCATTCCTCCCGACACTGACCCTACGGGTACAGTGCGGGGCTCCTGCGATTTCTAGCTGAAGATGCCAGTGTTTCTTGAGGTTGGGTCCTTTCAAGACACCTCGACCCAACCTTTCGAGACCCCTCGGGATTGTTCGGTCAATTGCTGGCAGGAGTGGGGCGATCCACCACCGGAGCACCAAGGGAGTCGCCGCTATCGCAACCGCTCAAAAATAGGGCCAGCACCAGAAAGCAAACAAGCTGAGGGGCGCATAGTTTCCCATCTTAACAAGCTCAACTGCCTGTCCAGATTACCCCAGAGCCATTCCTCATCATCCTGAAGATTTCCTAAGGGACGGTGGGGATGGCCAGGGATCCCTCCAGAGCCAAGCGATCGCTGACGGTGAGACGCCGGCTCTCCAGTGTGATGCCCGTTTGGTTAACCAACATCACCGAGATCCACTCAGCACCGGGTTCTTGGGGAGCATCCGCCTGTAGGAAGATCCCTCCGGCCTGTAGGGGTTCGAGAGCAAACGAGGTCACCTCTGGGTAGCCCGCCCCGGCAACGGGTTGTTCGGCAACGGCGCCCAACAGCAAAGAGTGGGTGAGAGGCTCTGCCACAATCGCCTGCAGCGAATAGGTGGATCCCGGTTTGACCACCTCTGGCAGGTTCAAGGTGACGGTGGGAGGGGCAGATCCAGAGGTGAGGGTGCTGGCCTCCCGCAGCACTTCTTGGTCAATCAACAGCAGTTGTCCGGGATTGGCTGGATCCGGGCGATAGCGATTGCGCACCAGGGCAGAGGCTTCTACCTGAAAGTCCCCCCGCACCGAGGATTGGGATCCCCCTACTTGGCTGAGAATATCCGCAACAATCTCAGGGCCCACCTGCCGCCAGGAGAGGATCTGGGCCGAATAGGTGAGCTTGGGATGAGAGCTCCACAGCTTGCGGATGGCACCTTCCACCTCTTCCCGGTCCAGCCCATCTCGGTGGCGGAAGTCGGGGCTGTAGCCGGCCATCACCCCTGGCAAATCCCGCCGGTTGGCGGCGGCCACCTGCTGGCTTAGCCACTCCACCAGGGCGGCTGGCGGTGGGCTGGAAACTTGCCGCTGGATCCCACTTTCTAGGGGCATCGGGGCAGCTTGGGCCCAAGCCGAGGACTCCGTCCGGCTGACGTGACCGGCTGTCAATCCAAGGGGGATGCTCCAGCTCACGGCCAGAGCAAGGGGCCAAAGCAGTTGCGGAAAGTTAGATCGGGATTTCAAGCCATGGGCCTCCAGCAGGCAAATCTGGATCCCAGTCTAGCCTTAGGGCAGTTGGGATCCCAAAGTCCAGACCAGATAAGATCGATTGGAATAAGCTTTGGCTCATAGCGCCTGTTCTCCATGGCTCCCCAGCACTCTCCAGCTTTCTTGGCCCTGGTCAACGAGGCCAAAAGCCGCATCCAAGAACTGACAGTCGAGCAGGTCAGGCAAAAACAACTGCAAGGGGATCGCTTTTATTTTGTGGATGTGCGGGAAGAGTCGGAGTGGCAAGCCGGCCACGCTGCCGGAGCCATCCACTTGAGCAAAGGGATCATTGAGCGGGACATCGAGAGGGTGATCCCTGACAAAGAAGCGGAGATCGTCCTGTACTGCGGCGGCGGGTTTCGCTCCGCGTTGGCAGCCGATAATCTACAGAAAATGGGCTATCGTCGGGTGATCTCGATGGATGGGGGCATGCGGGCTTGGCGGGAAGCGGGTTTTCCTGAGGAGCGCTAGAGCTGGCGGATTTCTTCCCTCACCCATAGGAAGAGGGAGGTATTGGCTGCTATCTGGCTGCTATCTGAAATGGCCGACCACTGAAGGCGGGAAGTGGGGGCGGCCCAACCTTGTTTAGAATGGCGATAGCCTGGCCGTTTAGCTTTACCCCTCTGCCATGCTCCAAACCCTGCCCCGCCTGGATGTTGCTGCCCGTTTGCAGCAGTTGCGCCAGCTTCTGCGAGAACAAGATCTGGATGGCTTTTGGGTTCCCTCTGCCGATGAGCATCTCAATGAGTATTTGCCGGAACATCGCAAGCGGCGTCAGTGGATCACAGGCTTTACCGGCTCGGTGGGGGATGCCTTGATCACCCGGGACAGGGCTTGGCTGTGGGTGGATCCCCGCTATCACGAACAGGCGGAGCGGGAGGTGGATCCCAATCTATTGACAGTGATCAAAGGAGGTCTGCCGAATCAGCCCAGCCTGATGGAGATTGTGGAAGAGCTGGGATCCGGCTTTCGCCTGGGGGTGGATCCCTTTACGGTGGCGGTGGCCACCTATCGCCAGTTGCAGGCCCATGCCCAAGCGGGAGGGGTGCTCTTGATCCCGGTCATGGAAAACTTGGTAGATAAGTTGGCCCAGGGACTTACCGCTCCCTTTGACCGGCCCATTGACTCGGTACCCACCCACCTAAGCGGGGCCACCCCTGCAGAAAAGCTGGCCCAAGTCCGGCAGGAGATGCGCCGCAAGCGGGTGGGACTGTTGCCCCTGACCAAATTGGATCAGGTGGCCTGGCTGTTTAACCTGCGGGGATCCGACATCCCCTACAACCCAGTGTTTTGGGCCTATGCTTTGGTCAGCCTAGATAGAGCGGCTCTATTCACAGATCTGGAGCGGCTCAGTCCCCGATCTCGGCAATTTCTGGCAGAAGCCGGGGTGGAACTCTGGCCCTACGAGACCTACAGCCAACAACTGCCCCAATGGGCCAAGAGCTACGCGCCGGTGGGCTTGGATCCCAAGCAGACCACCCAGGGCACCCAGGAGCTGCTGCAGGATGCGAGCTGCCGCGAGCTGGAGCACCCGGTGGAAGCCCTCAAGGCCGTGAAAAACCCCACCGAGCTGGAGCAAATGCGCCGCGCCAACCGCAAGGCCAGCCGGGCCAAGATTCGCACCCTGGCCTGGATCGACCGGCAAATCCAACAGGGGATCCCCGTCACCGAAGCCGACGTGGCCGCGATCATGGAGGCCCACTACCGGGAGGAAGGGGAGTGGGTGGGTCTGAGCTTCAATACCATTGCCGGGACAGGAGCCAACAGCTCCATCATCCACTACGGCACTCCGGATCCCCAAAAGCTGCTGCAGCCGGGCGAACTGTTTTTGTTGGACTCCGGATCCCACTACTTGGGGGGCACCACCGACGATACCCGCACCGTTTGGATTGGCCCGCAACCCGCGGATCCCTTGTGCAAGCGGCGCTATACCGAGGTGCTCAAGGCCCACATTCAATGCGCCCGCCAGATCTTCCCCCCCGACACCTATGGAGTCTCGTTGGATGGGATCGCCCGCTCTACCCTTTGGCAGGCCGGGCTGGACTATGGCCATGGCACCGGCCACGGTGTCGGCGCCTTTTTGAATGTCCACGAGGGGCCCAACGGGATCCACCGCCGCGCCAACACCCCTCTCAAAGTGGGCATGATCAACAGCATCGAGCCGGGCTACTACCAGCCGGGATGGGGTGGGATCCGCCTGGAGAACCTCTACGAGGTGATTGCGATTCCCGAGCCCGAGGGCTGGATGGGCTTTCGCTCCCTGACTTGGATCCCTTTTGATGGGCGCTTAATCGATTGGGAACTGTTAAACGAGGTGCAGCGAGCCTGGCTGGACGAGTATCACCGGCAGGTTTACGTCATGCACCACGCCACCTTGCCAGAACAGGATGCCGCCTGGTTACGACGCGCCTGCGGACTGAGCTGATGTACTCGCAAAAGCGTTGCGCGGCGATTACAAATCCCCTGGCAAAGAACGCAGGAAGGATCCCCGCAGTTGACCACATGCGGCATTGCCATCCAAGCCACGGGTTTGGCGCACAGTGGCCCGCACTTGGTGCTGTTCGAGCTGGCGGACGAACTCTCTGACCCGTGTCGGGTGGGGGCGTTGATAGTCAGCTTCAGAGATGGGGTTGTAAGGGATCAGGTTCACGTGCAGTTGTACCCCTGACCGGCTGGCCTGCTGCAGCAATTGCGCCAGTTGGCGGGCATGAATGGGCAGGTCGTTGACCCCCGATAGCAGGGTATATTCAAAACTGACTCGCCGCCCGGTGCGCAGCATGTAGTCGCGGCAATCCTGGATCAGAGTGTCCAGAGGGTAGTGGACTGCCGAAGGGATCAACCGTTGCCGCAGGTCTTGATTGGGGGCATGCAAGCTGACGGCCAGGGTAACTTGCAGATCCTGCTGCGCCAGCCAGGCAATTTGCCGGGGTACCCCCACCGTCGAGAGGGTGATATGCCGTTGGCCGATGCCGATATCTTGATTCAGGCTGCGGATGGCTTGTACCACCGTATCGCGGTTGAGCAGGGGTTCCCCCATGCCCATAAAGACCACATGGCTGACGCGACGGCCAAAATCTTCCTGCACCGTCAACACCTGATCCAGAATCTCGTGCAGCTCTAGGTTGCGCCGGTAGCCCATCTTGCCGGTGGCACAGAAATCGCAGGCCATCGGGCAGCCCACCTGAGAAGAGACGCAGACCGTCAGACGCTTGGCCGTTGGGATCCCTACCGTTTCGATCAACTGCCCATCCGCCAACCCCAGCAGAAACTTCACAGTACCATCGCGGGCCTCTGTCCGCTGCACAATGCGCGAGCGTCCCACTGGGTAGCTTTGCACCGCCTCTCGCCAAGCCCTAGGAAACACCGTCACCTGTTCCAGGGAGCGGATCCCTTTTTGGTAGATCCAAGCATGCAGTTGTTGCCCGCGATAGGCCGGCTGTCCTTGGGCAACCGCCCAGTCTTTCAGAGCAGACAAGGATTGCCCCAGCAGCGGAATGGGTAGGGCCGACATCAATACCATCTTAGACGAGATCTCAAGAGGCACAGGAGTCCGGCTCCTCTACTCTAGCCTGTCCCTGCAACCCAATCCCCTTCAAGAACTCCGTCCGAGTGGCGCGAACGGCCTCGTCGCCACAGGGTTGCGGTTCCCCTGCCCATGGCAACAACTCCGCCAGAGACAGGGCGGGTGACGGTAAGCAACAATGCTCTCTTAAATCCCTTAAATTCCCTTAAATCAAGTTGCCCAAGGGCTTTTCCACCCCGCACTCAAGTACAGGGCTACCAAGCTATTCCCTGGTGTAGTTTTGTAGAGTGTGTTATGGAGTGCGCCATCGGGACGGAGTCCCTGACAGTTGGACAAAGTCTGCAGGATCAGGAGCGCTCGATCTGAATCTTCTCGATTTCAATCCATTGAATCCATCTGAACCTATGTCTGTTTCCCCACAACTGGCTCAACTGGCCACCTGGATGGCAGGGCACTTCAACAACCTACAACAGGCGATTGCAGAGCCCGTCTGGTTTGCCAACATTCATGTGTACCAATGCCCCTTGCCTTGGTCGGTGTTGCAGGGGGTGGGGTTTTACGTGGAGCAACTGTACGACATTTATCCTGAGCAGCCTTACCGACAGCGGGTGATCCACCTCTTCGATACTCCAGATGGGATCCGGATTCAAAACTATGCTCTGACAGCTCCTGACTCCTACAGGTGCGCCGGTCGGGAGTTGTTGCTAAGCAACGCTTACGCGAAGGGGAAATTGGCCGGTCTGACAGCAGCGGAGTTGGAACTCTTGCCCGGCTGTGTCACCCAGGTGGAATGGACGGGATCCTGCTATCGGGGCCGCAGCCTGCCCGGCAAAGGCTGTATTGTTGAACGCAAAGGCAGAACCACCTATTTGTACAGCGAGTTTGAGATCGGAGCCGACTACTTTCACAGCTTGGATCAAGGTCGGGATCCGGAGACCGATCAAGTGATCTGGGGATCCCTATCCGGGCCTTTTCGGTTTGTCAAAAAACAGGATTTTTCCCAGTACCTACCCCGGTGGGCTGAAGTGCTGAACCATGAGGCTGCTGGAGCGACTGGTTGAGCAGCTGCGGGCGCTGGGGATCCCGTTCGCGTCGTCAGCTAGAAATCGCAGGAGCCCCGCACTGTACCCGTAGGGTCAGTGTCGGGAGGAATGCGGAAGT
>NZ_JANSIL010000195.1:0-950 GCF_047462015.1 Synechococcus sp. R5-13
ACGGGTTTTACAAGGCGTGGAGATCGCGGTGCAGCCGTTTTGGCAGGTGCTCGAACGAGCCAAACCCGGGGATTTCGTCTATTTGGATCCCCCTTACTATCCCCTTTCTGCCAGCAGCAGCTTCACAGCCTACAGCCGGTTTGCCTTCGGCGAAGCGGAACAGATCCGCTTGCGAGAAGTGTTTGGAACATTGGCCGACCGAGGCGTGCAGGTGCTGCTCTCCAATTCCGATTGCCCCTTTGTGCGGGAACTGTACCGGGATTACCCCATCCAGACCATCTCTGCCAGCCGTGCCATCAACGCCCAGGGCCACAAACGCGGTCCCATCACCGAGGTCTTGGTGCTGAGCCATCCCAGCCTGGCCACCGCCTGCAGTGGGCCGGAAGAGATCCCGTTTTGCCCCGGAACCGTCTAGGGTAATGGATGAGCAGGTCGAGATCCAAGGCGGGATCTCGAGCTTGGACACACTATTGCTCCGCAACGCTGACGCGACGAGACAACGGGAACAACAGCGCATGGATCCACGAGAAATTGAGGCATTGGTACGGGCTGCCCTACCCGGCGCAAGGGTGCAGGTGGAAGACACTGTCGGCGATGGCCATCATTTCCAGGCCATCGTGGTGGCGGAACAATTCCAGGGCTTGCCCCTGATCAAACAGCACCGGCTGGTGAATGAGGCCCTGAAAGCCTACCTGCAGGATGGCCGCCTACATGCTTTGGCCCTGCGCACCTTTACCCCCGCTCAGTGGGAGCAACTCCAGGGGCTGGATTCTGGTTCATCAGCCAATTGAGCCAAGAGGAGCATTCCCAGTCGGGCTGTGCATCGCCTCAACTCCTCTCTCCCTTTGAGAAAGGGGCTGAAGCTGTCGCAAACGGGAATCTTGACATCCTCCCCGGCCTGAAGGCCGGAGATTCCTACCACGCTACGCATGGATGGCTCCTTGCGCAGT
>NZ_JANSIL010000196.1:0-866 GCF_047462015.1 Synechococcus sp. R5-13
TGGACTCCGTCCCGCTGACGCGAACAGAGATAGGCAGGATGCGATCGCTTCTTTCCTGAACCATGTTCAGCAGTGTTCAGCGTAAATGTATCAGGTGCTAGATGGCAACCGGTTGTCTTCTTCTTCAGCTTTGGGAAAGGCACCGTCGCTGTGCTTTTTTGAGCGCCCTTTGTGGGTATACTTGAGACTAGACTCAAGGTTTGCCTTTGAGTTTCCCTGGGGTGAGCTGGGCAGCTCTTGCTAAAGACGTTGACCCTAGCAAGTTTTTGAAGGAGATCTGCCATGGCTTCCTGCAACTCAAAATCCCGCTTTCGTCACCCGATAGCTCCCTTGATTTTGGCTTCCTCCCTCGTAGGAGGAGTGTCTGCTTGTTCCCTTACTTCGGATCCTCCGGCTGTTACTCAGCTTCCCCCGACAATTTCAGCTCAGGCGCCAGAAACAGCAGTGCAGGGCTCTGAGAGCATTGCTTTCTACTACGACGGGGTAAAGACCTCAGTCACCATCAAGGATGCGGCAGTCCTTTTTGCCGCCTGCACCCTCAACACCAACGACTCCGGGAAGATTGTTAACTTTGTCAATAACACGCTCAAGGTGGGGCCGATTACGGATGCCGACGTGACGGGGTTGGGTGATCCGCTCAAGCCCTCTGTTTCCGACTTTACTGCCGACGGGGTGGTGGACTGCAAGGATGCGGCGGTTTTGTTTGCGGCAATTTCAACAGGTCTTCCGCCGACGGCCAGTAAGATCAATTCCTTCCTTGCCACCACCCTGAAGCTCAGCGGTGTCAGTGTCACGCAGCCGAACTTGGATACCTTCTTCAGCGAGCCCACGCCGACCCCGACCCCGACCCCGACGCCGACCCCGAC
>NZ_JANSIL010000197.1:0-550 GCF_047462015.1 Synechococcus sp. R5-13
TTGCTAACGAACACTGCTCGTTCACGGGCTCAGGAAAGATGGCATACCATCTGTCTTTCACCCGCATTAGTTCAGTCCCACGTGCCCATTCTCTGGGCATCTCCTCGGATGCACGAAACGCCAGGCCTCGGGTGAGTTTCGGATACCACGTCCCATTGCGAAAGTTGCCGGCGTTGAATTGCAGCGTATGTGACCTGTCCCGCACACTGCGAAACCTCGCGTCTTTGCTTCGGCGAAACGCCAGCCACGCCTCGACGACCGCGTTCTGCTTGATGTGGCAGGGGGCGTCCTTTACCCACCCAGGCAGGTCGGAGCGCAGGATGATGTCCCGCAGCTTTCTGGCCGTCCTGGGGGCGCCATGTTGGCGCTGATAGGCAATCGCTTGGTTGTAGCAGTACCGGCATGCCGCTTGCCAATGCTTCCAAGCCTTAGCCAGCGCTGGTTCCGGATAAATCCGTATCTTTCTCGATTGCAGCCCGGTATTTTCTGAGTCCGTAGAGCCGACTGCTGAAGCAGTGCAGGATGGTGAGGATATCCTCAACCAGTTCCT
>NZ_JANSIL010000198.1:0-4706 GCF_047462015.1 Synechococcus sp. R5-13
TGAGCTTACAGGAGACGGTCAGGACTTGGCTCATAAGTTCATTGTACTTCATCAAAGCGCATTCCTCCCGACACCGACCCTACGGGTACAGTGCGGGGCTCCTGCGATTTCTAGCTGAAAACAGGTGTTCGTAGATGTCCGTTGACAAGGGATCTCCTCTCGTAAAATGGGATCACCTCGAGATAACCCCTCTTTAGCTGGGCTAGACCTATGGACATCATCACCCTTGGCTGGATTGCCGTCCCCACCTTCTTCGTTCTTTCCATTGCCCTGGTGGTCTGGGGGCGCAACGGCATGTAATTTGTCATGCCTGGATTGAGCCTCACATCCATCTTGCATTCATCTTGTTGTTCCTGCCGCCGATATTGACGGGGTTACCCCCGCTCACACCATGGAAACCGATCTTCCCTTGGTCGCCCGCATCGCCTACGGAAGCATCTTTTTGCTGTTGACAGCCGTAACCCTGGGCGTTGGCTACATTACCTTCATCGACTGGCGGGATCGGCGGCGACGCAACGAAGTTGAGCGCAAAGCCCGTCGCTCCAAGCGCTAGCGCCGCTGTTGGGCCTGCTCAGGTCAGTCTTCAACCCAACTCAGGGTGGGGATGGCCAGGTAAGGCAGGGGATCCTGGGGTTGCAGTTGAGAAAGATGCCGCAGGATGCCCTGGTTAGCCTGCCACAGGGCTTGCACATCCCATCCGGCGTAGGTGGGCAGAAAGTCCGCCAGCTTGCGGTTAGCTTCCCCCAGCAGGATCATGCAGCCGCGGCGGTTGCCGTTTTGCAGGTGATAGTAGGCCACGGCGGTTTGCAAAAGCCCCTGGTAGAAGCGCCGCTCTGGATCCACTGCCTCCATCCACAGGGCCTCTAGGGTGTCGTGGCAGGCGTAAAATTCCCCCCGGTTAAACTGCTCGGCGGCCAAACGCAACGCTTCTGAGTGGGCATTGCTCATGTGGCTAGGCACAGTTGTGGGCTAGGGGTGAGGTCTGCACAGGCAGGGATCCCTGCGGCAACACCAGGGTAAAGCAGGTTTTGCCTTGAGAGCTCTCCACTGAGACGCTGCCCCCCAGCCGCTGCATCCACTGCTTGACCAAAGCCAGGCCCAGGCCGGTGCCGCCCCGCTTCCAGGGATCCCCGCTGGGGATGCGGTAGAACTTCTCGAAGATGCGCTCCCACTCGCTGTGGGGAATTTCTACTCCCTCGTTGATCACCCGAATTTCCACCTGCTGCGGGCCAGAGCGCTGCGCTGTTACCCAGATGTTGCACCTTGGGGGAGTATACTTGCAGGCGTTGTTGACCAGCTCCTGCACCACCCGCTCCAGGCCGCCCCGATCGGTGAGCACCTTGCCCACATTTGGCGCAATCTGCCACTGCAACCGTTGCTGGTTGGCCTGGGCCCGCTGTAGAAACGGCTCCAGCACGCTGGGCAGCCAGGTTGCCAGCGGCACTTCTTCCAGATGGAGCGTTTTGGATCCCTGCTCCAACCGCTGCAGATCCAAGAGATCGTTGACCAATTCCGCCTCCCGCTCACACTCCTGCTCCAAAATCTTGAGATATTGCTCTCGTTTTTGGGGGGCGCGGGCGGTTTTCAGCAGTTGGATGGCCATCCTCATGTTGGTGATGGGGGTGCGCAGCTCGTGGGAGACGGTGCTCAAAAAATCATCTTTGAGGCGGTTGAGGCGCTCCAGCTCACCAATTTGCTGCACAGAAGCCTGGTAGAGGCGGGCCTGGCGGATGGCAATGGCGCAGTGATCCGCCACCTGCTGCACCACCTGCACCTCCAGTTCATCAAAGCACTCGGCTGCCGGCTTCGCCAGCCAGAGATCCCCCAGCACCCCTTGGTCATCCCGCAGCGGGCACACCAGCAGGGTCAGCCCTTCCCGACGGGGGATCCAGCCCTGCCCAGGCAAGTGGCAGAATTGCACCGCTTGACCCCCTTGCAGGTGCCGGTAAAGATCGGGGTAGTCGGCCAAGGTCAGGGTGATCCCGCCGACGGGCGGTAGGGCAGAGGTGTATTCGTAGCGCACCGTGGCTTGGCCGGCTGCCCAATCGTAGAGACAGAGATCGCACCCTTGGATGGACAGCCCCAGAGCCAATTCTTGCACCACTGCCCGCAGGATCTGGGCTTCCTCCAAACTGCTGCGCACCTGGTCGGTGACCCGCTGCAAGAGGGCATCCATAGCCAGAGATCGCTGCAGGGCCGCCGTCCGCTCCTGCACCTCCTGCTCCAGACGGGCGTTGAGGGTTTGCAACTGCCGGTAGAGCTGATTTTGCGTAATGGACAGGGCCAAATGTACCCCGACCCGACTCATCAGCTCTTGCTCTGCAGCTGACCAAGCCTTAGGCTCGTCAATTTTCAGCTCCCGCCAGGCAGCAAAAGAGATCAAAGGCAGTTCTTGTCTGGGATCCCCCTGAGCAAACCAACGGTAGCCCGCCCAGTGGGTTTCTTGGCAGATGGCCGCGCGAAACACGCTCAGCCAGCCCACCGGCTGGTCATTCCAGGCGAGCTGGGCCACCAGCAGGCCACGAATGGGCGTCTGCTTCATCTGCTCTTGCAGCTCCGGCGATTTCTCCAAGTGGGATAGCGACCACATCTTCACCCAGCCCCCCGCTCCTCCGGCCCTTCCGAGCTGCTCCTGTAGCCAGGTGTCGTAGCTTGCCGGGGGTTGCACACCATGACAACAAAGGGTGTCTGCGCCCATAAAGTGGATCCGCAGCCGCGCCCCGATCCCCTGCAAACCGGCAGCAAGCTGCTCCAGCACCGTAGTCAAGGTCGTCTCCGGGTGTAGGGGCGAATAAACCAGGGCAGCAATTTGGTTGATTAGGCGTTCCTGCTGCGCCTTTTGCCGCGCTTGCTCCAGCAATTCCGCCTGAGCAATGGCAATGGAAACTTGATCCGCCAGCAACTGCACCACCTGCAGCTCTTCTTGGGAGTAGGGACGAGGCTCGGCATGATGGGAGACCAACAGCCCCCAAAGCTCTTGATGATGCATGAGGGGAACCACCAAGGAAGAGGCCACCCCCATGGATTTCAAATAGTGGACATGGCAGGGATCCACAGGCCGCTGTAGCGGCTCGCCCAGAGGAACCCTAGCAGACAACCCCCAAGACTCCGGCTGGCTGATGGAACGGCTCTGCGCCTCCACATCCACAATTACCCGCGCCTGAGCTAGGCGAAACAACCGCCGCGCCTCCTCGGGAATATCCCCTGCCGGAAAAGTCAGCCCCAAGAGCGAGGGCAGCCGCTCCCCGCCTCGTGCTTCCGCCACCACCGTTCCGTGACCTTCGGGATCAAAGCGGTAAACCTTCACCCGATCCGTACCCAAAAAGGCGCGCACCTCCTCCACCGTCGCCCTCAGGATCTGATCCAGCTCCAGGGATTGCCGAATCTGGTGGGTGATGCGGTTGATGAGGGCGTCTCGGCTGGGTCGAGCTTCGGCAGCCCGCGTTTTGGTATCCATAGTTGCAAGCCCCTAGCCCCTGGAATTAGCGGAGAGCATCTAGAAACTAGAAAAATATCTAGAAA
Organism: Synechococcus sp. R5-13; assembly: GCF_047462015.1. Taxonomy (NCBI): domain Bacteria; kingdom Bacillati; phylum Cyanobacteriota; class Cyanophyceae; order Synechococcales; family Synechococcaceae; genus Synechococcus; species Synechococcus sp. R5-13. Next base: position 3,523 of record NZ_JANSIL010000198.1, read on the forward strand.
TACATTCCTTTTTTCCAGCATAGGATGCCTTTGAGAAGAGCAGTCGGAGTTCAAAAGAAAAGTTAAAGAAAAAGTTAAAAATGGTAACTCAGGGTTTCCCGGGTTGGAATCGTCTGAGATCGGGTGAGATCTAGGGTCGGGAATGGCCTACGGCTCACCCGCGCCCTCGGAAAGCAGAGCTAGAGGAGAGGCAGCTGAAACAGGCGAGCGGCATTTTGGCTGGTTTCTTCTGCCAGTTTTTCCGGTGGGATTCCCAACAGCTCCGCCAAGGTTTGGGCCACCCGCTGCACATAGGCCGGCTCATTGCGTTTGCCGCGGAAGGGGGTGGGAGCCAGAAAAGGGCAATCGGTTTCCACCAAAAGCTGGGATAGGGGCACCTCCAAGGCCGACCGGCGGACAGTCTCGGCATTTTTGAAAGTGACAATGCCGCTGAAGCTAATGAAGCAGCCCAGCTCGACAAACAGCCGCGTCTCCTCCGGGGATCCGCTCCAGCAATGCATCACCGCCCGCACTGGCCCCCCCGTGGCCATGGCCTCCTTGAGGATGGCGTAGGTGGCTGCTGCCGCCTCGCGGCAATGGACGATCAACGCCAGATCCTGCGCTTGGGCAATGGCAATCTGGGCCCAGAAGGATTCTTTTTGCCGCTCGATATCCGCCGGGTTGGACTTGTAGAAATCCAGGCCCGTCTCCCCGATAGCCACCACTCGCTCGTCGCTGGCGGCCAGGTGGGCGATCTTTTCGGCCAAATCGGGCTGCCACTGGCCCGCCTCCAAAGGGTGCAGCCCCACCGACAAAAATACTTCCGGATACTGGTCGGCAATGGCCTGCAACTGGGGGAATTCTGCTGGTGTTACACAAGAATGCACCAAACGCCGGATCCCCGTCTGACGCCAGCGCTCGGCCACCTGGGGCAGATCCGCGGCAAAATCGGGGTAATTGAGGTGGACGTGAGTATCCACCAAAGGAGCAGCAGGTAAGACGGCGGTGCTCAAGGCTCAGCTCCCCAACAATCGTGTTGCCAACCTTATCCAATTGTAAAAGCTGTCCCCGGCCTGCTTGGGATCCCTTCTGGCGCTCCCGTTTGCCGGCGAGCTCCCCTTGCGACGGCTCCTGTGGGAGCATGCCTCTAACCCCCAAAACCCTGAACTTTGCTGAATTTACTGAGCTTTAGGCGGTTTGGCAAA
>NZ_JANSIL010000199.1:0-7399 GCF_047462015.1 Synechococcus sp. R5-13
ATCCGTACTGAACATATTATACATTATTTTCAGTATAGTTGAGCTTATTATTGACTAGAGTCATGCTCCAGTTGCGGTGGATGTGCTCGGCCATAGCAGGGATCCCGGCTCGCGAGGGGGTAATTGTCAACTCAGAGGGTGCTCAACACCTCTCGCGCGGCGGCTAGAGTTTTCTCCACATCGGCCTCTGTGTGGGCCAGGGAGGTGAAGCCGGCCTCAAATTGCGAGGGCGCCAGATAGACTCCCCGCTCCAACATGCCGCGATGGAAGCGGGCAAATTTCTGCAGATCGGAAGTCTTGGCCTCTTCGTAGTTGCGCACTGGGCCGGCAGTAAAAAAGAAGCCAAACATGCCGGGCAGATAGCCCCCGCACATCTCATGCCCCGTTTCCCGCGCGATCTGCAATAGCCCCGTCGCCAACTTCTCGGTAATCCGCTCCAGATACTCGTAGGTGCCCGGGCGGCGCAAAATGTCCAGTGTCTGGATCCCTGCCGTCATGGCCAGGGGGTTGCCGGAAAGGGTGCCCGCCTGATACATCGGCCCCGCTGGAGCCACCATTTCCATAATTTCTCGCCGACCGCCGTAGGCCCCCACCGGCAGGCCGCCGCCGATGACCTTGCCCAGGGTCGTTAAATCGGGGATGACCCCAAACTTGGCCTGTACACCGCCATAGCTGATGCGAAAGCCGGTCATCACCTCGTCAAATACCAGCAGGGCCCCGTACTTTTGGGTGAGATCTCGCAAGCCTTCCAAGAAGCCCGGCTGGGGGGGAATAAAGCCGGCATTGCCCACCACCGGCTCTAGGATGACTCCGGCAATGGAGTCGGGGTGCTGTTCAAACAGGGCCTTGACTGCCTCCAGGTCGTTGTAGGGAGCCGTCAGCGTAGCGCTGGTAGCTGCCTTGGGCACCCCCGGCGAGTCTGGCAAGCCCAGCGTGGCCACCCCCGAACCGGCTTTCACCAGAAACATGTCCGCATGGCCGTGGTAGCAGCCCTCGAACTTGATCACCTTTTCCCGACCGGTATAGGCCCGCATCAAGCGCAGCACCGCCATGCAAGCTTCGGTGCCGGAATTGACAAAGCGCACCATCTCCACACTGGGCACCGCCTCAATGACCCGCTCCGCCAGCTCATTTTCCAGAACGCAAGGGGCGCCGAAGCTGGTGCCTTTCTCCAAAGCTCGGTGCAGAGCCTCAATGACCTCGGGGTGAGCGTGGCCGACAATGGCAGGCCCCCAACTGCCGATGTAGTCGATGTATTGGTTGCCGTCCACATCCCAGGCGTAGGCCCCTGAGACGCGGTCGAACACTACGGGATCCCCGCCCACCGACTTGAAGGCCCGTACCGGAGAACTAACCCCCCCCGGCATGAGGCTTTGTGCCCGGGCAAAAATCTGTTTGGAGCGGGCGGTGTTAAACGAAGTGGAGTGGAGAGTGCTGGTCATAGAGCAGGAGCTTTCAACGCATTACCAAGGCTAGCAAGCAAGGGAGCTTTCTGGTGAGCCCTTTTACGGACCCTGAACCTACAAACCCATCCCTGCCAGTGTGTCGATCACCTGCTCCAGGATCAGGGTGAGGTTGGGATGGGAGGTCTCGAACAGGCCCAGCGCCTCTCCAATGCGATCTCTATGCCCTTGGCTCTGTTTGCTCTCGGTTCGGGATCCCAGCTCTGCCAGCACGGCTTCCACCTCCTGGCGGATGGCGGCAATGTGCTGCCGCTGCCTTTCATCCAAGCCGGAGGTTTTTTGCAGCTCAACATCCAGATCGTGCAGCAGTTGTCGCAGTTTTGATTCGGCCATTCTCAAAAAGACCTTAACAAATCAATAAATCAAGTTTTGACCACGCTGACTCGATCATACGTCCTATGGGCAGGAGCGGAGATCGCTCTTTTGGGGGTGGCTGAGGCGGCAAAGGTTAACTTTTGCAGCCAGGGATCCCAACCTTGGAGCAACTCTCATTAGGATGGCCAGTAGCCTTGCTGTCTATCCCTATGTCTGAGCTGGCATTGGCCCTGCTGGGGGCAGCAGTTGCCGTTGCCCTGTTCCTAGGAATTAGAATTAGACAGGGCCAGGGGCTGTTGCAGCGGTGGGCAGCAACGCAACGTCTGGGTGAGGCTAGGGCACTGGTGGCTGGGGCTTTTGTCCAGCCAGATGGAAGAGCGGTGGGAGTAAGTTGGGGATGAAGCATGGAAGGGAGCAAGGGCTGGAAAAAAGAGCAGTTGGGATTCTTGAAGGGAATGCCCTGGCTGGCTTTGGGACTGGCGCTGGTCTTATTGGTGTGGAATGGGCTTGGCAGCAATGGAGGAGCGATGGCCAGTCCCGGTGAAGGATCCCGAACTTTGACGGTAACCGGCCAGGGATCTGTTGCGGTGGAAACCTCCATTGCGGTAATCCGGCTGGGGGTGGTGCTCCAAGGGGAGACGGCGCAATCGGTACAGCAACAGGTGGCCGAGCGCTCGGAGCGGCTGGTGAACCGCCTCAAGGAGCTGCAGGTGAGCGCCCTGCAGACCACCGGCATTTCCCTCTATCCCCGATACGACTACCAGCAGAGCCCACCCCGCCTGAGCGGGGTACAGGGGCAGAACAGCTTGCAATTTGAGGTGCCCATAGCCCGAGCAGGACAAGTGCTGGACGAAGCCGTGGCTGCCGGAGCCACCCAAGTGGAGTCGGTCAGCTTCCGAGCCAATGAGGCCGCCCGGTTGCAGGCACGCAGCCGCGCCCTAACCCAAGCTGTGGAAGATGCTCGACGCCAAGCCAGTGACGTGCTGGGGGCCTTGAACCTGAGCATCCGTTCCGTGGAACGCATCCAGATTCACAGCGACAGCTATGTCCAACCCCCGTCCCCAGGCATGGGTGGAGCGGAGGAGGATGCCCCTCTCCAGGCAGCCACCACGCCAGTGGAGGGAGGACAACAAACCGTGCGCGCCCAAGTCACGCTCGAGATTCGTTTCTAGGTTCCTGTGGCGGCCATGAAGTCGCGTCGAACCCTGCCTTCCCTCTCGCTGGGGCAGAGAAGGATTCCCCCTGGGAGAGGGAGGAACGCCTAGAAGCCTCTTCCTCGGGTTGGGAATGACTACGAAACTTCAAAAATCTCAAAAAAATAACCCGGCAAAGTTAGGTAGTGGCTGCCAATCCCTACGTCTAGAATGGCGATGGAAAACCATTGGAAAGTTTGCTTTCCCGGATTTCCTTCTCATCTGGCTTTGGCTTGCCCGTGGATCCCAATTTGGAGAGCGCTGCTGCCACTGGTACGTCTGAAGGCCCTCAGGCAAGCTTGGGCGCTAGCAAAGGCGAAGCCAGCAGCTTGCGGGCCCATGTGCTGATCGTGGATGACAGCTACATGGTGGCGGAAATGCTCTCTAATTTTCTCGGCAAGCAGGGCTGTAGTATTTCCTATGCCCTGGATGGCCTTTCTGCCCTAGAACAAATCCGCCGCCGAACTCCAGATCTCATCATTGCCGACTGGGTCATGCCCGCTCTCGACGGCCTAGAGCTGTGCCGGCAGTTGCGGCAAGCGCCCGAATATGCCTGGGTGTACTACATCCTCATGACCGCCCGCGAGGGCAACGACAACATGGAGCGGGCTTTAGAAGCCGGAGCCGACGAGTTTCTTTCTAAGCCTTTTCAGGCGGCGGAGCTGCTGACGCGGGTGCGGGCAGGGCTGCGCATTGTAGAAAGTCGCCGCCAGCAATATCTGCTCAAAACTGGGCAAAAATCTCCTCCCTCTCCCCCCAAGTCGATTGGTTTGGAGGTGGGTAACCGTCAGGATTTGGTGGCTCGTTTGCCGCTGCGGGTGGCCCAGGCCCGTGCCCAATCGGAACCCCTCAGCTTGTTTGTGCTGCGCTTGGCCAACCTCGGTTCTCTGGCACAAGGGCTGGATGCTGACGGTCGGGCTGATCTGCTCAAACTGTTTAGGGAGCGTTTGGCCAATAACCTGCGCGATGGAGACGACCTGTTTTGCTACGACGAGGGGCAGTTTATCATTCTGCTGCCGGGGAGCACCTTGGCTGCTGCGCAAATGGCTGCCGAACGCTGCTGTCAGCGGATGATTCAGGATCCCTTTGTGGTGAATGGACGGGCGCTGCCGGTACAGCTCCAGTTTGGAGCGGCCAGCCTCATGGACAGCGATGACCCCAAGGGGGTGGCTCTGTTGCGCCGGGCTGCCCAGGCCATGCGAGATAGCAGGAATGTGCACAGCTCGGTGGTGACTGCTCCCCATCCCATCCCAGTTTCCGACCGCGTCAGCGGAACGGAGTCCTCAGAGCTGCTGAAACGCCTGCAGCGTCTGGAAAAAGAAAACGCCGAACTGCGCCGAGAGCTGGAGACTCGCCTCAGGCAGATTGAGGATCTCCGCCAACACTATCAAGAGCTGAGTCGAAAGATGCAGGCTCCTGCACCGGAGTCAACCACAGCGGGATCCCTGGCCCGCAGACCCTTGCGCTTGCGGCGGCGAAAACTCCGGCAGCTTTGTCTGAAGCGTCAACTGAGCCGCAGAAGACCGCGCCTGGCTTTGGGACGGCTGAGCAGGTAGCGATGGGCTGAGCGAACGGGAGAGACGGAAGGGAGGTGCAAAAGGCTATGATGGGCATTCTTCAGGGTCAAGTGGCCGGATCTGGGATCTGGAGACCAGCAGGAAGATGGTTCCTAAACAACATTGAGCTAGTCTTGACAGCGGTGGGAATAGGGGTGATTCTGCTAAGTGGTTTTGTGGCCAGCCGCAGCGCTTTTTCGCTAGAAACGGCAACGGCGGTCAGCGCCACTTTGGTGGGGGTTATCCACGGGATCCTCTTTTGGCTGTTGCGACGGCGGCAGAGACAGGTGAGGCGGGAGGCAATCGGGCAAATTCGGGAAATGCTGGAAGATTTGGGCAAAAACCGCCTGCAAACCATCAAGATGAGCTTGTACATGGTGCAGGCGCGTCAACCGGAACAGGAAGAGCGAACCCGACAAAGCTTTGACCGCGTTTACCAGATCCTGGCGGAGATGAGCACCTTGATCGACCACATTTCGGAAGAATCTCTGGCCGGCTGGCGCCATCGCTACCGGCAGACTCTGCAGCGGGTTGAGTCGGAGTCTCAGTAGTCTTTAAAGTGACTTCAGGGATCCCTTGAGGAGTTGGCTGAGCCGGTGGACGGTCGGATTTCGGGAAGCACCCAATTGCTCGGTCTAATCGGGGATCCGGTGGCCCACAGCTTATCCCCAGCCATGCACAATGCTGCTTTGGCAGCTATGGGGGAAAACTATTGCTATGTGCCGTTTCCGGTGGCTCCAAAACACTTGGCGGCGGCGGTGGCAGGGCTGGCGGCCATTGGGGTGCGGGGGTTTAATGTGACGATTCCTCACAAACAGGCCATTCTCCCTTTGCTCGATCAGATTGAATCGCGGGCAGCAGCGGTGGGGGCGGTGAATACGGTTTACCCCTTGCCAGAGGGCGGGTGGGCGGGCACCAATACCGATATCGATGGCTTTGTGCAGCCTTTGCTGGGCCTGGAAAAAGGGATCCCTACTCTCATTCTGGGATCCGGGGGGGCAGCGCGGGCGGCCATCCAGGGCTGTTTGGAGTTGGGGCTGGGGCCGGTGCGGGTGGCGGGGCGATCCCCCAACTCATTGCTGGCCTTGCAACAGACCTGGCCTCAGGTGGAGACGGTGAACTGGGCGGAGTTGAATTGCTACCTGTCTCAGACGCGGCTTTTGGTCAACACCACCCCCGTGGGCATGCACAAGCCGGGATCCCCTGGCGGTCAGGAGCTCTCTCCCCTGAGCCGGGAGCAACTGGGCCTGCTGTCTCCGGGTGCCATCGTGTACGACCTGATCTATGTGCCGGATCCCACTCCTCTGCTGCGCATGGCCGCCGAGTTGGGCTATACCCCCATCAGTGGGCTGGAGATGCTGGTTCAGCAGGGGGCCAAGGCCCTGTCGCTTTGGCTGGGAGGCAAGCCTGTACCGGTGGAGGTGATGCGGCAGGCAGCTCAACACCAGTTGGCCCAGGTTTAGGGTCACTCCAGGCCAGTTGGAAGCCCTCTCTCAAGGTGTAATGAGATAACAACAACTACCGGCCTAGCAATCCAAGGTTGTTTCCCGCTCCCAGGGCGTGATCTGACGGTTGTATTCCTGCCACTGTTGGCGTTTGAGCTTGAGGTAGGCATTCACAAAGGGATCCCCCAGCCTGCTGCGGAACAGGGTGTTTTGGTCTAAATGGTTGAGGGCTTCGACCAGAGAGCCGGGCAACGTTTGGGCATTGGGGAGGGGATCCGTGTAGGTGTTGTTGTCGCAGCGGGGGCCAGGATCCCGTTGGTGTTGGATCCCGTCCAGGCCGGCGGCAATGAGACCGGCAGCCAAAAGGTAGGGATTGGCAGCAGCATCGGCCAAACGCAGTTCAAACCGCCCGGCATCCGGGATCCGAATGGCGTGGGTGCGATTATTGCCGCTGTAGCTGATCGTATTGGGAGACCAGGTGGCCCCAGAGAGCGTGACGGGGGCATTGAGGCGGCGATAAGAATTGACCGTCGGGTTGGTGAGGGCACACAAAGCAGGTGCATGGTGTAGCACCCCGCCGATGAAGTGATAGGCCAGTTGAGAAAGCCCCAATTCCCCTTGGGGATCGGCGAATAGGTTTTGCTCCCCCTGCCAAAGAGAAATATGGGTGTGGCAGCCGTTGCCCGTCAGATGGGCAAAGGGTTTGGGCATGAAGGTAGCTCGATAGCCATGCTTTTCGGCAATGCTTTTCACCATGTATTTGAAAAAGGCGTGGCGATCAGCCGTAACTAGGGCATCGTCAAACCGCCAGTTCATCTCAAACTGGCCGTTGGCATCCTCGTGATCGTTTTGATAGGGATCCCAGCCCAGCTTCTGCATGCCATCGCAGATGTCCCGGATCACCGAAAAACGCCGCATCAAACTTTGCTGGTCATAGCAGGGCTTGGCCTGCTGGTCGCGCTCATCGGAAATGGCCCACTCTTCGGGCGACAGAAGCATGAACTCGCATTCGATCCCCGTCTTGACTTGAAAGCCCATGGCTTCTGCTTGGGACAACACCTTCTTCAATACCCAGCGGGGGGTTTGTGGCAAGGGATCCCCGTTGACCTGAATTAGATCGGCAGGCATCCAGGCCACTTCCGGCTGCCAGGGCAGTTGAAACAAGCGCTCGCGCTCCGGCTGGGCAAACACATCGGGATCCGCTGGAGTCAAGTCCAACCAGGCGGCAAACCCGGCAAATCCAGCCTGACCCTCTGCCATGAAGTCGATAGCTGAGGCAGGCACCAGCTTGGCCCGTTGGATCCCAAGCAGGTCGGTAAAAGAGAGCAGAAAGTAGTTGATCCCTTGGGCGCGGGCAATTTCAGCTAGAAATCGCAGGAGCCCCGCACTGTACCCGTAGGGTCAGTGTCGGGAGGAATGCGGAAGTT
>NZ_JANSIL010000200.1:0-580 GCF_047462015.1 Synechococcus sp. R5-13
TCCACATCTACCAACAGACCCAAAACTACTGCGAAACCGCACGACGATGCCACACCTCCCCACAACTCGTGCGCAAGTGGGTTCAACGCTACCGACAATACGGCGAGCAAGGACTGCACGACCTGCCCAAAACCCCCAAACGCCAACCCAGAAAAACCGACCCCGACATAGAGCAGCGTGTGCTGCAACTCCACCAAAAAACCCACTACGGACGCCAACGCCTCGCCCGACACCTCGCCCAACACGGCATTCACCTCTCCCCCAACACCATCCGACACATCCTGAAACGCCACGCACCAGCAACCAGCCGTCCCCGCAAACAGCGCCGACGCTTCTATCCTGCGCACTGGGCGTGGGAGAGCCAAGAACCGTTTACGCTCATCCAAGCCGATGTCAAAGACATCTACGACAAGGGCACGCTCGGCACCGAACGCTGGGATCACCTGCGCAAGCATCGCCTCCCCCGCTATCAGTGGACTTTCCTTGAAAGTCGCACGCGGCTGCGCCTGTTGGCGTTCAGCCGTGAGATTTCCACGCTGCACGGGATGGCGTTTTTGAGTTTGGCAGTGAGTTGGCTGCG
>NZ_JANSIL010000201.1:0-1193 GCF_047462015.1 Synechococcus sp. R5-13
GACGTGGCGGAACGGCAGACGCGCTAGACTTAGGATCTAGTGCCGCAAGGCGTAAGGGTTCAAGTCCCTTCGTCCGCATGAGAATCCCCTACTTCCCCAGCCCTTTTCCCCCAAGAGGGCAGAAGTTCCCCCGGTCAACAGCAATGCTGACTGCCTTACGGTCGCTCGCCAGCAAGCCTAGGAGAGCCAAGGTGACAAAGCAAGCTCTCCCGCCGGCTAAAAGCAGACAGGGACACATCTCCCAGGCTAGAAGGCTTCTCGGTCCGCCTGCAGAGAAACTGGACTGGGTTGCTGCCACGAAAACCTTGGCTCTAGGCCGGAAAGATCACCTGCAGAATTTGCTCGGGGGCAATCGACTCCACCTTCCCATCGGCCCCCTTGACCGCCCGAAACGGCCCCTCTGAAGGCAGCAGCCGCAGCGGGTCGGTGGGCCCAAACAACGCCACCAGCGGCGTCTGGGTAGCCACCGCCAAATGCATAGGAGCACTGTCCACACACAACAGCAGCGTTGCCCCACCAATCAAGGCCGCCAGCTGCCCCAGCCGGACAGGACGGCTCACCGGCAGCTCCGGCAGTTGCGCCAGAAAGCCCTCCGCCAGCTGCTCATCCTCTGGCCCCACCACCAGCACCAACGGCAGCTCCGGCCGCTGCTCCCGAAAACCCTTGATGACCTTGACCCAGTTGGCAGAGGGATAGATCTTCTGAATTCCCTTCTCCTGCGACAGCTGGCTGGCCCCCGGATGCAACAGCACATAATCTTGAGCGGCATCCCCCAAAAGGCGCTTGCGTTCCTGCTCTGCCCACTCCAGGTCTGCTTTTTTCAGACGAATCTGGGGCAACCCCGCCGGCGCAGCAATGCCAAACCCCTGCACCAGGTCGTGGTACATCTGGGCCGCATACTGGGCTGGCTTCAGGGGCACCGGGTCGGTCAGCCAAGGTCGCCCCGGCCCCGGCGGCGCATAGCCCACCCGCTTGGGAATGCCGGTCAGCCACAACAACAGCTTGACCCCCAAGCTTCGGCCCAGGCTCAGCACTGCGTCGTACTGCCGCTCGCGAATGCGCCCCAGCAGGTCGCTGAGATCCCCCAACGACAGCTGTTCTTTGAACGGAAAAGTCAGCACCCGACTCACCGAAGGACAAACCTCATAAGCCCCTGCTGCCCGCGGCTCCACCAGCACCTCCAGCTCCGCCTC
>NZ_JANSIL010000202.1:0-2363 GCF_047462015.1 Synechococcus sp. R5-13
TTCGCGCCAGCGGGCCGGAGGCCTTAAGCCCGCCCTGTACTGCGAAGCAGTCAGGGTCGGGTAGTTTACGAAGGAATCTGAGTAAAGGGGCAGCTAAGGTACGCTTAAGAAGACAAGAAGTTACCCCCGCCTGAGTCAAAACTCAGGGGAGAACATGGGCAGGCTTTTTCCCCTAATCCCCCAATTCGGGATCCGGTCGTACCCGTACTCCCATTTGGCGCAGCAGACGCAAAGAGTTTTCCGGCCCATCGATCATCTGCTGTTCGTTGATCCAGTAGGTGGCAATGCCCAGGTCTTCTAGAAATCGCACATAGGGATCCGGCGGCGGTCCATCGAAAACGGCGGCCTTCTGGACGGAAAAGCCCTGCTCGATCCAGGGGCCAAGGGCAAAGCGCTCGTAGTAGAGCAACTGTCCCACCACTTCCTGCAAAGCCTCTGCCGCATCCTTGTGGTGCAGGAGCTTCACTTCGGCCAAAAGCAGATGCCCGTCCGCCACGGCCAAAAAGTCAAAGGTATGCTGATCCTCCCGGACTTCCAATCCTGCCAGGCGGAACCAGCGGCGAAACTGGTGCAAGATCTCGTTGTGGCGCTCGCTGCGCTCCAACTGACGTCGACGGCGGCGTTCTGCCATCAGCGGGTCTGTCCCGGCGCTGTGAGGGATCCCACTGCTGCGGAACTGGGGCGGCTCATCGGGATCCAAAACCACCTTGCCCCCAGCAGGTTGATGCAGGAGGGGCGGCATCTGGGGCAAGAGTTCTGTGGATCCCCACTCCACCTCTGGCTGCTGAGCCCAGGTAAGCAGGTGTCGATTCAAGGGGTGCTCAGGGTGGGTGTCGAACAACAGGCGCAGTTGAGACTGGCTAAACTGAAAATCCAGACGAAATTGCTCGATGGAGAGGCTGCTCCGCCCCTTTTGCAAAGTTTCCTGGCCAAAGTAAAGCATCACCAAGAGCGGGTAAATCGGCAGCGGACGATGGGAGGGAATGAGCATCGCCCACATGTCATCCGTCCAGTGGGGGAGCAGGATCTCGGCCTGTTTGCCTTTGCCCACCACCTGCAACATTTTGGGGTGTCCCGGCTGCCAGCCACAGGGGTGATCGTCAAAGCCGCAAGTCTGTCGCCCTTGATCCACGCTCAAGGGGTAGCGCCCATCATAAAGGCGGAAAGGACAGAGATCCCGGTCTTCGGCCAAAAAGCGCTCGTCTTGCCACAAGTGGGCCGCCAAGGCATGACAGCCGATCCCTTCCTGGCTGTTGCAGGCTTTGAGCCAGCGCCGTTCCGCCAGTTTCCCGCCCACTTTGCTCGGGGCCAGGGGCCGGATCAAGCCGTTTTCCCCTTGGTTGAACAGAGGCCACACCAAAGGCTCGCCGGTTTCGGGCAAGGTCGGTAAAAGAGGGTGGGTTTTGCTGTAAAACGGGTCGCAAATGCGCTGGGCCACTTGCTGCAAGGGCAGTCCGCGAGGGGATCCCACCCAAGGCAGCAGGGATCCCGATCCGGCCTGAGCACGGTGATACTGGATGGCCAGAGCCACCTCTAGCCCTATGGGACGCAGTTCCGGCGTGAGCTGCCGGTAGCGCTGCAGCAGCCGGGAAGCCTGCACAAACAGGTCGTAGCGCCGAACGGGAACTGCGTCAGCCATAGTGTTGCAGGAAAAGCTCCCCACTGCCTTGGGCAAGAGCTGGCACAGACAAGCACCATGGCCTCAAGAAATGAGACCTTGGCAACTGTCTCTGCAGACCCTGACCTTGCCGAGGATATCGGGCCGACACCCATTCCCCTTGGCGTCAGGTCAGTAGTCAGTGTAGTGGAGAAACCCAGGCGCGAGAAGATGTTGCCACCTGGCGGCAGGTTGTGGGAAAAATGCGCAGCAGGCCCTAGCGTCGCGGCCACCAAGGAAACCAAGGAAGCCACCAAGGAAACCAAGGAAAGGGAAAGGGGCGCTCTGTCTCTGCGTCGCGGTTGTACTCCGTAGGTCGGCCTGTATCCGGCTGAAGCACCAAGCTGCCCACATAGTCGGCCTCTCGATAGACGCGGGCAATTTGATGGTGGATTTGGGCCATGTCTTCAGCAGAGACCACGCCATTGTCGGTGGCTTTGTAGAACTGGACCGTGACCCGAATGGGAAAGCGAGGATCCCGCTCGATGTCCAGGTTGTTGATCTCGGTGAAGGGGCCCTCTACCTCTCCATGTCCGATGACAGCGGCTTCTACATTGCTGAGGCCGGCCAGGCCGGCTGCGGGTCCGAAATTGACAGAGATATCCTCAACTTCCCTTCGCGGCGGCTGCCGCTGCTGGAGAGCATGACTCTAGTCAATAATAAGCTCAACTATACTGAAAATAATGTATAATATGTTCAGTACGGA
>NZ_JANSIL010000203.1:0-3214 GCF_047462015.1 Synechococcus sp. R5-13
AACCAGCCTAGAGGTCAAGCCTACGGCTCGCTTCGCGAACGTGGTTGGCTTGCCAACTACAGGGCTACCGAAAGCCTGCACTCTTTCGCTTTAGCGGTGCGGAGCGCTCTGCGTCAGCATGAGTGCGGGTAGTTTACCAGAGGCGCTGGATGGCAACAGGAACTTGGGGAGTGGCAATGGTGCAAGTCGAGGTGTTGGCAGAACAGGCACAAAGCTGTGCCCGGCGGCTGGGGATCCCTCAGTTTGATCTCTACGGGGCTCAAGTGGATGAAACCAGCGTGCAGGTAGATCATGGGGAACCTCGCCAGGTCAAGGCTTCCCACCGCTGCAGCGTGACGGTGCGGGTCTGGAACGACCAAGGGCAGGTGGGAGTAACTTCCACCACCGATGTGGATGAGGCGGGGCTGGAACTGGCCCTGCAAACGGCCTTTGAAGCCAGCCATTTTGGCGTGCGGGAACATGCCCCTCAATTCAGCCCGGAAGCCACTCTGCCCATTGCCCAGCCTTGTAACGACAAAGGGCCGTTGGCTTTGGCCGGCGACTTGTTGGAACAGTTGGTGGCTGCCGAAAAGGCACTCCTGGGATCCCATCCCGCCATTCAGGGGGTGCCCTACAACGGCCTAGCGCAGCGGCAAATCAACCGCTTCTACCTCAACAGCCACCAAGCCCTACGACAAGAGGAGCATACCCTCGCTTCGGTTTTTCTCTACAGCAAGGCAGAGCAAGAAGGTCGCAAACCCCGCAGCGCCGGAGCCATGCGAGTGGCCCGCAGCCTGGATGAGTTGGATATCCAGGGTTGTGTGCAGGAAGCTGCTGAGAAACTGATTAGCCATCTGGAGTACGAGCGGATCCCTTCTGGAAAATACACAGTGGTCTTTTCCGGAGAAGCCTTTTTGAGTTTGTTGAGCGCCTTCTCCAATGTGTTCAATGCTCAAAACATTTTGGACAACCAAAGCCTGTCCACCCCAGAATCCCTGGGCAAGACCATTGCCTCGCCTCTTCTGTCGGTGTGTGACGATGCCCTACACCCGACCAATGTGGGAGCGATCAGCTTTGATGGCGAAGGCACCCCCACCCGCCGTGTCCCTCTCATCACCAATGGGGTCTTGACCCACTTTTTGCACAGCGCCGGTACAGCCAAGCGCCTAGGAGCCCAGCCCACTGGCCATGCCAACATCGGCGCCAAGGTCACAGTTGCCGCCCACTACTACCATGTATTTGCCGGGGCACCGCCGGAGAGCACCTATGACTTGGCTACGGCTGAAAATGTAGTTTGGATCGATGAGCTGCAAGCGCTTCATGCCGGCGTTAAGCCTCTCCAGGGATCCTTCTCGCTGCCGTTTCAGGGGTGGTGGGTACGCCAAGGAGAACGCATCAGCATCGAAGCGGCCACGGTGGCCGGAGACTTTCTGGAGTTGTTGAAGTCGATTTTCTACGTCGAGCCCGAGCCGCAAGTCACACCCGGTGGGCTGTGTCCCCGCATTTGGGTTGCCGATCTCTCCATTACCGGCCAATAACCTTACTTTCAACTCATGAAACTGACCCGCATCGACCTCAACAGTTGGCTCATCCACACCCGGGAGCAAACCTTCCTATTGGATCCGTGGCTGGTGGATCCCCTGGTGTTTCTGGGGATCCCCTGGTTCATCCGCCTGGAGCACCGCCAGCCGCTCCCTTTTACGCCGGAGACCTTGCCCAAAATCGACGGGATCCTCCTCAGCCAAGCCCAGCCGGATCACTGCCACCCGCCAACGCTGCAGCGCCTGGATAAGCGAATCCCCGTTTTGGCCTCGCCGGCTGCAGCCAGAGTCGTGAAGAGTCTGGGATTTGCAACAGTTCAAGCTCTGGATCCCTGGCAGTCTGTTCGCTGGGGGGATCTGCGGGTCACAGCCATTCCCGGTGCGCCCCTAGGGCCTGTCCGTGAGCTGGGCTATCTGCTGGAAGAGGTGCCCTCTCAGACACGGCTTTACTACGAGCCTCATCTTTCCCAACCGGATATCCGGCTGCGATTGCAGCAGGAATTGTGCCCCATTCATACTCTGCTGATCCCGGTGGTGGGGCAGATCTTTCCCCTCTTGGGAGAGGTGATCATGGGGCCAGAGCGGGCCCTGGAGGTGGTGGCAGCCCTACGCCCCCAGCAGGTGATCCCAACCGCGATGGGAGAGGTGGACTACCACGGGTGGTTTGCCGCCCAGATCCGCCCCTTGGGCAGCCTGCAGGAGTTTCGAGAAAAGCTGGCAGCCTTGAATGCCGCCACGTCCCAATCCATCCAGTTGTGTTGCCCTGCCCCCGGAGAAACGGTGTCTCTTTCTGTCGTGGCCAAGACATGAGCCTTTCTTCCCCAGCCCCGCCTAGCGCCGATCTGGTGGCCATCTTGCGGGCAGATTACGCTCGCTTTCCCCGGGATCAGACCTATGCGATCTACGACCCGCAGGTTTACTTCCGGGATCCCCTCAACGAGTTTCGCGGCTTGGATCGCTATCGCCGCATGATCGAGGGGATAGGGCGTTGGATAGAGGATATCCGTCTCGAGCTGCAGGATATTCGACAAACCGGCAGCCAGATCCGCACCGAGTGGATCCTAGGCGGTTCTTTGGCTTTGCCTTGGCGTCCCCGCCTGTGCATCCCTGGCTGGACAGAAATACAGATCAACGAGTCGGGGTTAATCGGATCCCATATTGACTACTGGCGATGCTCCCGCTGGGAAGTGCTGCTGCAGATGTTTCGGCCTGGGGATCCCAAAGGATCCCGTTAATAGCTTCCATCCTTTGCTAGGATCACAAAGCTGACTTTTTAGCCCTCCTGGAAAGTCGCCCCTGTTCTCAATTTGGAGAGATGGCCGAGTGGTCGAAGGCGCAGCACTGGAAATGCTGTGTGGGGTAACTCACCGTGGGTTCGAATCCCACTCTCTCCGCTGGAACTTGTTTGTGAGAGCAACTCACCGTGGGTAAGGCCATCCGGCCCGCTGGCGCGACCGAATCCCACTCTCTCCGTAATCCGATAACGTCCACTGAAGTCCAGAAAGCTCTTACCCAGCAAGGCTTCTGGGCTTTTTAGTGTCCACGATAGACCGGGGAAACCCACTGTAATCCAGGCTAAAGTGGGACACAATAGGGGATATAACAGACGGGGTGGGACATGGCCCTGTCAGCTAGAAATCGCAGGAGCCCCGCACTGTACCCGTAGGGTCAGTGTCGGGAGGAATGCGGAAGTT
>NZ_JANSIL010000204.1:0-1823 GCF_047462015.1 Synechococcus sp. R5-13
ACAAACAGAATGCTATCGCTGCATAGTTGAACAGTGATGTTCAGCAGTGTTCAGCGTAAATGTATCAGCTGCACTGGTGGTTATTCTAGATAAGGATCCGGGCGTTTCCCCAACACTCGGCGCGGCTGATCGTGAGTGTTGAACGGGATCCCCGAACAGCGGGCTTGGCTCTCAAACCAGTCCGAACAGACGGCGCTCTGCCTCCTCCATGCGATCCAAGAAAGCAGCAAATTTGGTGGAGATCTCCCCCACTTCCTGCAAAAAGGCGCGTAGTGTTTGGTACTTGAGAACCAAGGCTTCCTCTAGGGTGCAGGTTTGGAACTGCTCATCCAACGCCTTGCCCAACTCGCTCAGGGCCTGTTCGATAGCAGTTTTGACAGAGCCGACGCTGCGCCGCACCAAACGCATCACCTCCTGCTCCAACTGCGGCTTTTGCTGGGCCAGCTCGCTGCTGGCCAACACCTGTCTTAGGGAAGCATAGGGATCCGCCAGCTCAGCGGGCATTTCGGTAACCGCCTCCGGCAGAGCCTGTTTTGCATTGCTGACGCGCAGGGGCTGCACCAAGCGCCACTCCGATTGTTCTAGCTTTTTCAAGATCCCCATGAACATTGCGGCGGATCCCTCGACATCCCTCAAGAAGCCGCGCAGCACCTGGTGTTTGAGCGTCAGATATTGGACGGGATCCTCATCCTGCAGACCTTCGTCCAGGGCGTTGCCCAACTCGCTTAGGGTGTTCTCGATGGCAACCATCAGGGATCCGGCGCTGTGATGGAGCAGTTGGCGGCAGGACTCTGGGATCTCCTGTCGCAGGTCAGAAGAGGGGCCGGGTGGTGTTGCCGGGGTCGCAAAAGCCGAAAGCTCTGCAGGCTCTTCCTCATCCTCTGGGATCCCAGCGTCAATCCAAGTCATGGGGCTGGCCAGGGACTCTGCCTCGCCCGCGCGAGCGGCATCTTCGGTATTCAGCCAATCCAGATTGGCGGAGAGAGGCTCAGCAGCCAATCCTCCGCCGGGGAGGGTCGCTGGGGGCACGTCAACGTAAAGAGGCTTCAGCATCTGCAGCACAGCATTGGCGGCTTGGCCATCCTGATCCGGCTCCTGCAACTGCTGCACCGCCTCCTTCAGCCGGGCTTCCAGTTCTTGGGGGGAGGCGCAGGCATCGTAGAGGGCTCTGAGCAGCTCGTCCAGGCTGTAGCGCCGCAGGGCCGCCAACCCCTGCAGAGTAGGCTCTACTTTGTGGTACAAAGCCGTGAACAGAACCAGCTTGGCCCGCAAAGGGCTGGTTTGCCGCATCACCCCTGCCCGCAGCTCGAAGGGATCGTAGTCTTGCTTTTGCAGTCGTGGGCTTCCATACTCCAAGGACAAGATAGGCGAGGGTGCGGCCCAAGCTGATGGCTCCTTGGGCGAGGGCATGAGTGGGCTAGAGGGATCCGCTTGGGGCTGTTGATACAGGGGCTGTAGCTTGCTTAGCAGCATCTTGGCGATGCGAGCATACTCGGCTTTTTTGTTGATGCGGCTAATGGCATCTCGAAAGCGCTGGCCCAAAGCATCAAGGGTAGCGTGCTCACGGCAAAGCTGCTCCAGCAGAGCTTTCAGGTCTATTTGGTTCAACTTGCTGACATCGCTTTCCCAAGTGCTGGTGCAGGCAAAGTAAACCAGCTTTTTCACTCGGTCTGCGTACCCGCCCTGCTGCACTTCTTGCACAACAAGGCCAAAGGGATCCGAGACAACCATAGGGAGCTGCTAAGCAGGAGCGTGACTCTAGTCAATAATAAGCTCAACTATACTGAAAATAATGTATAATATGTTCAGTACGGATTACTACC
>NZ_JANSIL010000205.1:0-705 GCF_047462015.1 Synechococcus sp. R5-13
TCCAGTCCACTTGGGACTGGGTGAACCCCTCGCGTTCCCCCTTCGGGGGGATCCCTAGAAATTGGAAACTGCGCTAGTTGATAGTTTGTCAATCCGAAGTTATTGTCGCTAAGTTCCCCCTTCGGGGGGATCCCTAGAAATTGGAAACGTGTGGCAGCCAGACTGGCTTTAGACGGAACGAACCCAGTTCCCCCTTCGGGGGGATCCCTAGAAATTGGAAACGCCAGCATCCAGTTAATTTGGTTCTGTGTGAACCCATCTTCGTGTTCCCCCTTCGGGGGGATCCCTAGAAATTGGAAACCACCCAGGTGCCTAGGGAAACTAGGATACACCTGGGTGTTCCCCCTTCGGGGGGATCCCTAGAAATTGGAAACGTCGTAAGCATACGGCTGGCTGTTTGGTGGAAGCCAGTTCCCCCTTCGGGGGGATCCCTAGAAATTGGAAACCTTTCAAGGCCCTTACGATTTCAGAGGCCTCATAGAGGCTATTGGTTCCCCCTTCGGGGGGATCCCTAGAAATTGGAAACTCTCGGGCATCACTGAAACCCGAAGTCAATTTTTGAAGTTCCCCCTTCGGGGGGATCCCTAGAAATTGGAAACTGGTAGTCAATGGAGGTAGCCCCTAGGCTCCCACCATTGTTCCCCCTTCGGGGGGATCCCTAGAAATTGGAAACTCCGTAGGAAGTGAACACCAAAGCATCCAGCA
>NZ_JANSIL010000206.1:0-7956 GCF_047462015.1 Synechococcus sp. R5-13
GATTGTGTTCCCACCACGCAAAGCGCTCTGCCAAGCGGTAGTTGTACTGCTTGCGTAACAAGTCTAGCCACTCGCTCATCAAAGCAATCTGGCTGGGCGTAGGTCGCAAACGGTACTGGTAAGCAGTTCTCATTGAGGCAAGGGTAATCTACTGGAATGAATCCTACCTTATTGCTTCATGCGGTGGGGTTACCGTCTCGGTTTTAGGCCAGTCCATTGAAAACCAAAGTGTCCCCGCCTCTCATCCCGACCTTCACCCTGGATAGTGGTGAGTGGATAGTGACTAGCCACTAGTCACTAACAGAGGGCAGGGCTTCCCGGCGGTGTAGCTAACGCTACGCATCGCCAACAGGAGCGATGAGCAGGGGAAACGCTACAAAAAACAAACCGTGAAAAATCCCCCGGCCTCAAGGGTGAGGAGAACGTCAAACTGCCCAAAATTCCCCTGCAATTTGCAATGGCCACAAAAGGGGATCCCTAGAGCTTGCGGGAATAGAACTCAACCACCAAAAGCTCGTTGACCGGGGCGCAAATTTGCTCGCGGGGGGGCAATTCCTTGATGCGTCCGCGCAGCTTTTCTTTGTCAAACTCCAGGTAGTCCGGCAAAAACAACCCCGGATACTCCGCGTAGGCGGCCACCAGCTTGCGGGAAGATTCCTTGTTTTTTACTGTAATCACATCCCCCACTTTGCAGCCATAGCTGGGAATGGTTACCTTTTGGCCGTTAACCTCTATGTGGCCGTGGCTCACGAGCTGCCGAGCTGCCGGAATGGTTGGAGCCATGCCCAGACGAAACACGATGCAATCCAACCGCATTTCCAGCATTTGCAGCAAGGCCAAACCGGTGGATCCCTTGGAGCGCCGTGCCTTGCGCATGTAGCGGATCATCTGCCGCTCGCTCAGCCCGTAGTTGAAGCGCACCTTCTGCTTTTCTTCTAAGCGAATGGCATATTCGGATTTTTTCTTGCGCTCGGCGCCATGCATACCGGGCGGGTTGGTATTTTTGGGGCGCTTGCGCGTCAAGCCGGGCAGATCAAGTCCCCCGAAGCGACGAATAATTTTTAGGCGGGGGCCTGTGTAGCGGGACATGGGGGCATTTCTCCGAAATCAGCAAACAAAGTCAGCAAGAGATGGTCAGCTGGGGAGCAAGAGGACGAGGCACCAAAAGAATCAGCGACCTACTATATTAAGCGTTTAGTTCCTGCTTTGGACAAGGGGTCAAGGCTGTCTTTTGGGATCCCGTCTCCACCGTTGTATTCACCCTGTCAGTCGTAGTGAACCCCCAGCTGGGTGCGGATGAAAGCGCGATCTTCGCTAAGCAAGCCGTTGAGGGTGCGCCGTTCCCCCAAGATGGGATCCGGATCCAGGCCGATGGCTTCCAAGTCGGCCAGCACCATCAGCTCCACCAACTGCGGGAAGCTCACCTTGGGCTCCCATCCTAGGACTCGCTTGGCTTTTGAAGCATCCCCCAACAGCAGATCCACCTCGGTTGGGCGGTAGTAGCGGGGATCGATCTCGATCAACACTTGGTCTTTGTACAACCCCTGTTCGGCTTGGCCGGAACCTTTCCAGGTAATCGGCAGGCCCACCAGCGCGAAGGCCCGTTCCACAAACTCGCGCACAGTGTGGGTTTCCCCGGTAGCCAGCACATAGTCATCCGGCTGGGGTTGTTGGAGCATCATCCACATCCCCTCGACGTAGTCTTTGGCGTAGCCCCAGTCCCGCTTGGCATCCAGGTTGCCCAGGTAGAGCTTGTCCTGTTTGCCGGCCACAATGCGGCTGACGGCGCGGGTGATCTTGCGGGTTACAAAGGTTTCCCCTCGCCGTGGGCTTTCGTGGTTGAACAAGATACCGTTGCAGGCGAAGAGGTTGTAGGCTTCGCGGTAGTTGACCGTCTGCCAGTAGCCGTACACCTTGGCACAGGCATAGGGGCTGCGCGGGTAGAAGGGGGTGGTTTCCTTTTGCGGGATCTCTTGCACTAGGCCGAACATCTCCGAGGAGCCTGCCTGGTAAAACTTCACCCGGATCCCGGTGCGCTGCTGGTAGTCGCGGATGGCCTCTAGAAGACGCAGCGTGCCCATGGCCACTGCATCGACGGTGTATTCCGGCGCATCAAAGCTCACCCGCACGTGGGATTGGGCCCCCAGGTTGTACACTTCCGTCGGCTGCACCTGTTCCAAAATCCTGCGCAGGGTGGTGCCATCCGTGAGATCCCCGTAGTGGAGAAACAGCCTGGCCTGGGGGTTGTGGGCATCCACGTAGATGTGGTCGATGCGGTCGGTGTTGAAGGTGCTGGCGCGGCGGATGATGCCGTGAACTTCGTAGTTTTTCTTCAACAACAGCTCGGCCAGATAGGAGCCATCCTGTCCGGTGATGCCGGTAATTAGGGCACGTTGGGTCATAGAGCTGGGGGCAAAGATCGGGAAAAATGAAGAACCAAGTGGCTCAAGGCTCAAGTCCAATGGCAAACCTCAAAGCGGAGACCTTGAAGCTAGAACATTATAGTGCAGCGGGACTCCTTCTCCTCAGGCAGGGCCCGCCGAGGCACATTCCTGGCCAAGGGTGTGGTCTTTCAACCGTTGCAAAGCGGCAGTCAGGGCTGTGGGCCAGGGATCCGGCTGGCGCAGTTGTCGCACTCCCTGGGGCAGGCACAGCACAGAGGCGCGGCTGGTGCGGGCAATGGCTTCCAGATCCGGCAAGGGATCCAGCAGCAGCCCTTTTTCCATAACTTTGCGCAAGAGCGGTTCGTAGCCAGGAGGCGGGGGCTCGTCAGCATGGCCCAACAAGTCTCCTTCAGGGCCGCGAAAGATCTGCTTGCGACCGGGAAGGGTGGCTTTGGCAAAGGAAGCTTTGGCCACTGGGATCCCATTGATTTCCACCAATTTGTACACCCCGTTTACGCCTTCTCCGGTTACCAGGCGGGTGCCCACCCCATAACCGCTGATGGGGGCTTGGGAGCGATGCAGGCGCTCGATCTCGTATTCGTCCAAATCCCCACTGACGAACACCGGGGCGCCTTGAGGCAAAATTTGTTTCACCCGGCGAGAGAGATCTTCCAAATCTCCCGAGTCGATGCGCACCCCGCCGATTTCCCCCTGGGATCCCAGTTGATCTGGGCTTCTGGCCGCAAAGAGCTGGGCTGCTGTGCGCGCCCCTTGGATGGGATCGTAGGTATCGATTAGAAGCGCAGCTTGGGGAAAGTAGCGCCGAAAGGATTGAAAGGCGCGGGTTTCGTCTCCCGAGAGAGCAGCAATGGCCATCACTAGGGAATGGGCCATGGTTCCTGCCGGCTTGCGCCCCAATTTCAGGGCTGCCAAGACGTTGGAGGTGGCATTGAACCCTGCCGCCAGAGCCGCCCGGGCTGCCCACAGCCCCGCCTGGGGACCAAAAGCTCGCCGGGTGCCGAACTCCAACAAAATGGCCTCATCCCCTGCTGCATCTCGCATACGGGCCGCCTTGGTGGCGATCAGGGTCTGGTAGTTAAAGGTGGACAGCAAGTAAGTTTCCACCAGTTGGGCTTGCCAGAGGGGGGCTTCCACCCGCAACAGGGGCTGGTTGGCGAAAATGGCGGTTCCTTCCGGCACCGCCCACACATCCCCCTCAAACCGGCAGCGGGCCAGCAGCTCCCAAAAGCGCTCCGGCGCATCGGCGAAAATGCCCGTTTCCCGCAGCGCTCGCAAAGCCTCGGGGGCGAAGCTCAGTTGCTGCAGGTATTCCACCGCCTGGGTGAGCCCCATGGCAATCAGATAGCCATAGTCGGTGGGCAGCCGCCGCACGAACAGCTCAAAGGCAGCGGGCTGAGCCTCTAGCCCTTCCCCCACATAGCAAGCGGCCATGGTGAACTGGTACAGGTCGGTTAGCAGGCCATAGTCTTGGGGCCGCAACGACGAGAAATCAGGGCTCAACATGAAAAACCTCGGGGCAGAAGCCAGTGGGGAACGGCGGGATCGAGCAGAGGGCTGTTGCGAAGGTTATAGTGAAACTTACCATAAGTAAGGCTGCTTGTAGGGATCCACCAGAAGCATCACAACCCCAAAAAACCCTAAAAATCGGCCTCGACAAGACACCAAACCCAAACTCAGCCAGAAATACAGGCGGCCATCTGGACAAAATCTTGCCCCCAACTTATAGTGAAACCAACCATAAGTGTTACCCGTCCAACTCTATCGAGCGGGTGCAAGCCTGGTCAATCCAGCCCCCACCGGAAGAACGCCATGAATACCACTCTACAGGAGCTAACTGTTAAGGCTCCAGCGGGCCTTCCCCCCCACTTTGATCCGGAGCGGGTGGGAGAGATTTGGCGCGTGCCCTACCAACAGCGGGCAGCAGAAGCCGAGCTCTGGGCCAAGGAGCAAGGGATCCCGCCGGCAGAGGCGGATCGGGTGCGGGTGGGCTTGTTGCTCATTGATGTGCAGAACACCTTTTGCATTCCCGGCTTTGAGTTGTTTGTGGCCGGTTCCGGCGGATTGGGAGCGGTGGAAGACAATCGACGGCTTTGTCAGTTCATCTACCGCAATTTGGCCTGCCTCACCCAGATCATTGCCACTCTCGACACCCACACGGCCATGCAGATCTTCCACCCCGTCTTTTGGGTGGACGCGCAGGGAGCCCATCCTGAGCCGGCCACGGCCATTTCGGCAGCCGATATCCGCTGCGGACGCTGGCGGGTTAACCCCGCCATGGCTGCCAACCTCACCCAGGGGGATCTGACGCGGTTGCAGGTCTACGCTCTGCACTACGCCGAGCAGTTGGAGCAGGGGGGAAAATATCCCCTCATCGTCTGGCCCTACCACTCCATGCTGGGGGGGATCGGCCATGCCTTGGTGCCGGCGGTGGAGGAGGCGATTTTCTTTCACAGCATGGCCCGCTGCAGCCAGCCCAGCCTGCAGCTCAAGGGAGCCAATCCCTTGACGGAAAATTATTCCGTGCTTAGCCCGGAGGTTTTGACCGGGCCGGAAGGGGATCCCATCGACGAGAAAAATGAGCTCCTCATCCGCCACCTGCTGCAGTTTGACGCCCTGATCGTGGCTGGCCAAGCCAAAAGCCACTGCGTGGCCTGGACGGTGAGTGACCTGCTGCAGGAAATCCAAGCCACGGATCCCAGCTTGGCCAAGAAAGTCTACCTTCTGGAGGACTGCACCTCGCCGGTGGTGATTCCCGGCGTTGTGGATTTCAGCGAACAGGCGGAGGCCGCCTTCGCCCGCTTTGCGGAAGCAGGAATGCACCGAGTGCGCTCCACGGATCCCATCTGGGAGTGGCCTGAGTTTCCCCGGGATCCCAGCTGACCTCCAACATCCGGTATGATGCAGCAGGATCCTCTGCTGGAGCAGCCCTGTGTACGGTCGCGGTAGCGGTGCGGAGCACTCTCGCGGTAGCGGTGCGGAGCACTTTTGGGATCCCCGCCCTGAGGCCAGTTCCACCGTCTCCAGCAGTCTGCGCCCCCCCAGCGGTGCCCGGGATCTCCTGCCGCGGGAAGTACAACGGCGGGAGAAGCTGGAGGCTCAGCTGACCCGGGTTTTCCGGCGCCATGGCTACCAGCGCATCATCACTCCCACCCTAGAGCGGCTGGAAACGCTGCTGGCGGGGGGATCCATCCGCGCTGAGTCGGTGCTGCAACTGCGGGATGGCGAAGGGACGATGCTGGGGCTGCGCCCCGAGTTCACTGCTTCCATTGTGCGGGCGGCAGCCACCCGTCTAGCCGGTGGGCCTTTGCCGTTGCGGCTCTACTACCACGGCAGCGTTTTTCGCAACAGCCGGCGGGAGGAGGGATCCTACAGTAGCCAGGAGTTTTTTCAGTCCGGAGTGGAGCTGATCGGGGCAGGGGGATGGCTGGCAGATGCCGAGATTCTGCTGCTGCTGGCCGATTGCATTCGCTCGATCGGCATCTCTTCTTGTGTAAACGGGACGGAGGCCGCCTGGACGCTGCTGCTGGGAGATGTCAGCCTCACCGAGAGTTTGCTCAGCGCCGTTGCCCCCACGGCTCAAGCGGCAGTGCGCCGTGCCATTGCCCAGCTCGACTACGTTTACCTGGAATCGGCCCCTCTGCCGGAAGCCGCCCGCCAGATTGGCTTGCAGATTCTGGGGCTGCGGGGCCAGCCCGGCTCAGTTCTTTCTGACCTGGCTCAGTTGCCTGTGCCGCCTGAGCGGCTGCGGGATCTGCGGCAGCTCTGCCAGGTGCTGGAGGAACATGGGGTGCGGGTGGTGCTGGATCTGAGCTTGTTGCAAACCCTGGCCTACTACACCGGTATCGTTTTTCAGGCGGTGGCGAGCGGGGAGGTCATTGCTCTGGGGGGGCGCTACGACCGGCTGCATGCTCTCTACAGCCCTCAGCAGGTCGAACAGCCGGGGATTGGCTTTACCCTTCTGCCGGATACGCTGCTGCGGCTCTTGCCCCCCGATCCCCAAACCGAGGAGATGGGCTGCAAACGGTTGGTGGTGCCCCTGGTGCCGGCAGGGATCCCGGCGGCGCTGGCCTTGGCCGCCCGCTGGCGAGAAGAGTGCACCGCACCGCTGACGCGAACGGAGGCGGTGGAGCTGGAATTGCTGGATCGGGCCCCTGAAGAGATCGAAGCCTATGCCCGCCAATGTCGGATCCCGGAGATCGCCTGGGTACAAGCCGACGGCAGCTACCACATCACCCACCCGGGCTAATGCTGGCAAGGTTGACCTCCCAACAGAGACGGGGCTGCACCAGTTGCAACAGGTGTTGGCGAATGCGTTCCAACTGCCGGATGGCGCTCTGCACCCCTGGCGCAAACGGCTGACGGGATCCCTGCGCCCAAAAATGCTGCTGCAAATAATCGATCAGCCACAGTTGTGCCGGCAGCTCCAAACTGGCCACCGCTCTGCCCAATTCCAATGCCTGCTGGAGAGAAGAGTGCCAGGGCCAACGTTTGAGTTCCTCAAGGAGCGACGGCGGGATCTGCTGCAGGTGCTGGTGGGCCAGCAAGGCCAAGCCGGGGCTGCCCTGGGCCAAGGCAATCAGCTCGGATCGAGGGATCCCTGCCAGATCTGGGCAACCCAACCCACTCAGCACCCGGTCGACCTCTTCTGGGCTGAGGCGGCGAAAAGGCACCATCTGGCAGCGGGACAACAGCGTCGGCAACAGCGAGGCCGCCTGGGGGGCGATGAGTATAATATGGGCTGGGCCTGGCTCCTCCAGGGTTTTCAACAAAGCATTGGCAGCGCTTTCCGCCAAGGTTTCGGCTCCCTCCAGCACCACCACCGCTCCCGATCGCGTAAGCGGGACGGAGTCCTTTAGCGGGGCGGAGCCCTTTCGCTGGGCTCGAATCGGCTTGCGGGCACAGAAGCGGGATACCCCCTGCACCTGCTCCAGGCGAATTTGGGGCGGCGAGCGCCGTTGCAAGGTTTGCGCCTCCGGGGAGTCTGCCGCAATTAGGCGGCCTTGGTGCAGGTAGGTGGGGCTGACCCAGTGGAGATTGGGATGGTTGCCCGCCAGCAGCCAACGGCAGTGGGAGCACTTGCCGCAAGGGATCCCGGAGCTGGATTCGCACAAGAGGGCCTGGGCAAACCAACGGGCCATCAGCTTCCGCCCCACCCCTTGGGGGCCCAAGAAGCAGTAGCTGGAAGTCACCCGCCCCTTCTCCAGGGCCGCCACAAGCAGTCGTGCCGCCATCTCCTGCCCGACAATGTGCTGTGGAGGCAAGACCTTCATCCGCTTGACGGTCTCGGCGCTCGGACGGAGTTCTGGCATATCTCAGCATCCGCTGGCAGAAGCTGGCAGGAAATGTTTGCGAAAATACTGCAGCGTCTCCGGTCGCAATAACCCCCGCTCCACCAAGGGATCCCCCCAGTGGGGCGAAGATTCATCCATCGGCGGCAAGGACTCCAGCACTTCAGCAGCCAACAAGTCGGCAGCCTTGAGGAACTGATACATTTACGCTGAACACTGCTGAACATCACTGTTCAACTATGCAGCGATAGCATTCTGTTTGT
>NZ_JANSIL010000207.1:0-1434 GCF_047462015.1 Synechococcus sp. R5-13
AGATAGGCAGGATGCGATCGCTTCTTTCCTGAACCATGTTCAGGAGAGTTCAGCGTGAATGTATCAGGTAACTCCAGCCGATGCAGAGGCTCATGCTGCTCCCCAACCGGCAGATCTGGCAAGGATCTGGGCAGATTGCCCGCAGGCGGTGTTCAACCAGGAATCAAGTCAGCAGCAACTGTTTTTGGGATTGGGGCTGCCCCCGCACTTGACCTGGCAAGGGCGACTCTATCGCCGCGCTGAGCGTGCTGCCGCCGATACTGGGCGCTTTGTTACCGATGGCACTCGCATTCAAGATCATGTGGTCTATTGGGAGATCCCCTCTGGAGAAAACCCGTTTGATTTTAGTAAACTACCCGACCCTGCCGGATCCGCCGCCGGAGCGGCTATTTTTGTTGAATCGCCACCGCCAGTTTGTGCCCTACGAGTTGTAACCGAAGTCCTTTCTCCCTCTGTTGTCTATTGTCTATGTCGTCCATTCAACGAGAACCTCGCATTCTGTTGGGCCTGCGGGCCGACCAATTTCGTCATCCCGTGGATCTGCAAGCCACCCGCTCTCTGCAGCAAGTGCCGGGGCTGGGCCTGCTGATTCAAAATTGGCTTGGCTCAACGGCAGGACAGATATTTTATCTGGACAACATTGCTTCCAGCATCCAAATTAACGAGCATCAGTTGCCGGAAATTCATCAGCTTTTGGTGCAGGCCTGTCGCATCTTGGATCTGGAGGTGCCCCAGCTCTACGTGCGGCAGAACCCCACGCCCAATGCTTACACCTTTGCCATGCAGGGGAAAAAGCCCTTCATTGTCTTGCACAGCTCTCTGCTGGATCTGTTGGAGCCGCCGGAAATTCAGGCCGTGATCGCTCATGAGTTGGGCCACTTGAAGTGCAATCACGGGGTCTACTTGACGATGGCCAACATTCTCATGCTCTCCACCAGCTTGCTCCCCTTCGGGGGGTTGTTTTATCAGGCGTTGCAGGATCAACTGATGCACTGGCTGCGGTGTGCCGAGTTTACCTGTGACCGGGCGGCGCTGTTGGTAGCCCAAGATGCCAAGACGGTGATCTCGGTGTTGATGAAATTGTGTGGGGGATCCCCGCAATTGGCCTCCAAGCTGAACGTGGACGCCTTTTTGGAGCAGGCCCGTACTTACGACGAGCTGGACGGGGATCTGTGGCAGATGGAGCTGAAGCAGATGCAAACGGTGGGGCGCACCCATCCGCTGCCGGTGCTACGGGCCAGAGAAATCGAGCGTTGGTTCCGCAGCAACACCTATCAGCAGATCCTGGAGCTCCAGGGATTGGGCTCCGCACCGCGGACGTCAACGGCTGCTTCGTAAACTACCCGACTCCGACCGCTAAAGCAGTACAGAGCGGGCTTTTAGTAGCCCTGCAGTTGGCAAGCCAACCACGAGCCTCTGGGGTGGTTTACAGCA
>NZ_JANSIL010000208.1:0-5895 GCF_047462015.1 Synechococcus sp. R5-13
TGGCAGACTCGAAAGTAAACAGAAAGATCAACTGGTAGTAATCCGTACTGAACATATTATACATTATTTTTTTCAGTATAGTTGAGCTTATTATTGACTAGAGTCATGCTCTCTCCCGGATCTAGTGGGGTGAAGAAGATCAACTATTCATCAACCATTCAACTGTTGCCTCGGTTGCCGACTGCCGATTGGCCTCACGGGAGCTATTCTGGCATTTCCTCCCGTTGACGGGATCCCCATCCTCCTACCAGCCCAGTACAGTTCCCCTGCTGGGAAAGCATGAGAACCTGAGCTTTGGGAATTTTTGGCTACAAAATCGAGCGCTGCCCTTCTGGGCTGATACCAATAATGGTGAGCTGGCAATCCAACACTTTGAAACCGTACTTTTCTGCCACCTTCTGGGTGATGTTAAGAATGGCGTTGTTTTTGAACTCGATCACCTTGTTGGTCTTGACGCACACCAGATGGTGGTGGTGGTGGGGGGCCGGCTGGTTGATCTCGTAATGTTTGTGCCCTTCGGTCAGTTCCAGTTCTCGCAAAATGCCCATGCGGGACATCAGCTTGACGGTGCGGTAAATGGTGGAAAGGCTAATGTTGTGGCCTTCTTCCCGCAACTTTTTGTGCAACTCCTCCGCGCTCAGATGCGTGCCCTCAGGCAAGTTTTGAAACGTTTGCAGGATGATCTCCCGCTGCCGAGTGGCTCGCCAGCCTTTGGCATTGAGCTCTGCCTTGAACGCCTCTTCGGTGTAGACCATGATGCCGCCCCTCCGCTGTTGGGCAACGTCGCCGTAACAGTCAATAAGTTCTGTAATTGATAATAACTTCATTTATGACGACACCACCCGACTTGGTTGCTGAAGACATCGTTCAGGCTCAGTTCAGGCCCAATAGAACAGGGACGCAACTGAGGCGCATGGGCTGCCGGGAGAGCCTCGGGAAGGGTGCGGGAAACCCAATCCCTCATCCATCCGGGATGAGCTAGCCTACAGAGCAGAGCCATGTGGCGGACTGTTTCTGGTGTTCGGGCGCGCCTAGGCTAACATACTCAAGAAAAGGCCCGCGGCATCCTGACAGCGTTGGCAAGCGTAGTGATCGGGGAAGGAAAACGAAAATGCGGTTTGAGCAGCCCAAAACCTATTCCATTTCTCTGGGTGGCTGGGGGTTCTGGCTGGGATCCCTGGCGTTGGCAGCTTTGCTGACCAGTATCGGGCTGGGGTGGCTGGTCACTGGATTGGTGGCCCTGTTGCTGCTTTTGCTGTCCTTGCCGGTGTTGGTGCTCCTGGCCTTTCGCTGGTGGGCGCGCCGCTGGATCACGACGGATCGCTGCCCGGTGTGTGGGTCGGAATCGCAAGCCATTGAGGGCAGCCATTTCTTTTGCCCCAATTGTGGAGAGCCGCTGTTTGTTGCAGACGGACGTTTTTATCGGCAAACACCCCCCGGCACCATCGATGTAGAGCCTGTGGAAGAGGGTGGCTGGGAATTGACGAGCTGAGGGATCCGTCCCCTCCACCGTTGGGATGTTCAGAGGGGGCTTCCCGTGAAACGCGCTATGCCTATGGCAGGGGAACCGCGCCGCCATCGCGAACGACATCTGTGGGGCTGGCCCGGTAGGCGGCTGGTTTCGAGCTGGGTTGGGCTGCTCTCGGCGGCCACTCTGTTGCTGAGTTTGTCTCCCACTTCTCAGGCGACGGAGCAGGGATCCCTGCAACCTCAGGTGGAAACTTATCTGGCTCAGTTGGCCGGTCGGGGGTTTTCGCCCACAGCTCAGGGGGTTTGGCTGCAGATGGAGGATCCTTCGCCTCAGCGGGACAGAATCCTTGTTTTGGGACAGCATCAGGGATCCACACCCTTGCCGGCTGCTTCTTTGACCAAGGTGGCAACGACCCTGGCCGCTTTGCAGCACTTTGGCCCGCAGCACCGCTTTGTTACCACCTGGCTGGCCACTGGCCCCTTAACTGCTGAGGGAGTTCTACAGGGGGATCTCTGGGTTCTGGGGGGGGAGGATCCCTTGTTTGTCTGGGAGGAAGCCTTCTCCGTCGGCAACCTGCTCAATGCCTATGGGATCCGCCAGGTGCGCGGGGATCTGGTGGTGGTGGGCCGCTTTTACATGAACTTTTCCCGGGATGTGGCGCAATCGGGATCCCTGTTGCGGCAGGGGCTGGATGCGCGGCGCTGGCCGCCAGAGGCGGAGGCCCAATTTCAAACCTTACCCCCCGGCACACCCAGACCGCAGGTGGAGATTTTGGGCTCGGTACGGGTTGCCCAGCAGATCCCGCCTGCCGCCCAGGTTTTGCTCAGACATGAATCGCCCCCCCTCATTCACCTGGTCAAGCTGATGAACCTCTACAGCAACAACTCCATGGCCGAGATGTTGGCCGATGCGGTGGGGGGAGCAGACCAAGTGGCCCAAATCGCCCGGGCCATCGCCGGGATCCCGGCAGAAGAGCTGCAGCTGATCAACGGCTCCGGGTTGGGGGTGGAAAACCGCATTTCGCCGCGGGCCAATGTAGCTTTGCTTCGAGCGATCCAATCTCTTCTGGAGGAGCAGGGGCTCTCTCTTGCCGATGCTTTTGCCGTCGTTGGCCAAGATGTGGGAGTGTTGGAGCGGCGTCTGTTGCCAGGGATCCTAATTGCCAAGTCGGGCACCCTGAGGAGCGTCAGCACCTTGGCGGGTGTACTGCCAACCGAGCAGGGGGACATCTGGTTTGCCCTGATGAATGGCGGATCCGATCTGGTCGGCTTTCGCACCCAGCAGGGACAATTCCTCAGCCGCCTCCAATCCCAATGGGGATCCCCCACCACCTTGCCTGAGCGTTGGATCCCTCGCTCTGGAGATACGGGATCCCGCACAGAGCTGAACCCGCGTCTTTGAAACTGTGCCCAACCGGTTCTCTCTCAGCCCAGAGTGACCTCGGTCGCGTTAGCGGAACGCAGTCCTATGTCCGCCCTCCCAGTTTGGGAATTGAGATCGACTTGGCCCGCTGTCAACAGCCCTCAACCCAGAAACCTCGTCCGGCAGGGATCCTCCCCATGGGGCGTACAGGGATCGAACCTGTGTAAGGCAAATTATGAGTTTGCTGCCTAAACCGCTCGGCCAACGCCCCTGATTCTTTTACTCTAGCGTTTACTCTAGCGCCCTTGTCTCCTCCAGAAGCGGCTGAAAACAGGATAAGCTGCATGTCGGTGGTTAGGATCTGACGCCATGGCTGCGCCGCGTTCTTGGCAGGGGCAAATGGCCCTGGGCTTGGGGTTGATTGCCTTGTCCTCGGCTCTCTGTTTTGGCTTCTTGGCCGTTGGGCAGCACTATCTTTACGGGGATGGATCCGCTGTGGATTTCAAGCCCGCCAGGGAGAGTTTGGCTTTGTCTCCCGCCCCCAGTACTGGGCCTCCGACGGCACTGCCCCTCACTACCCCCCCCTCTTCCGACAGCAATCTTCCTGAGGGATCCCCACTGCAACTCTGGTTTGTTACTTTTTTAACCGTGTTTGTGGCGGAAATGGGCGACAAAACCCAGTTGGCAACCTTGCTCATGAGTGCCCAATCCCAATCTCCTTGGGCGATCTTTTTCGGTTCCGCCGGTGCCTTGGTGACCGCCAGTTTTTTCAGCGTGGTGCTGGGAGAAGGTCTGGGCCAAGTCATTCCCCCGGGCTGGCTACAATGGTTGGCGGGTGCAGGGTTCCTGGTGATCGGGGGCTATGTATTGTGGAAGGAATGGCGAGGGGATAATCTCCCAGAAGGCTAGCCCCCCTGAGAAACCGGTGCCAACCCAGCAAGATAGGGCGGAGAAGAACGTGTTGATCCAAGACAACGACAGCCAAACTCCATCTTTTTTGCTGCGGCAAATGGCCGGACGGGCTGCGCTGGTGAGCTTTGGCTCGATTCTGCTGGCCGAAATGGGCGATAAAACCCAATTGGCGACCCTGCTCCTCAGTGCCCGCTCGCAAAACGCTGGGGTAATCTTTTTGGGCGCTGCTGCTGCTTTGATCAGCACCAGCCTAATTGGGGTGTGGGCAGGAGCTTGGGTGGCCCGCCTGATCCCACCTCGCTGGATCAAAACCCTGGCAGGCGTGGGGTTTGTTGTGATGGGCCTAGTCTTGTTGTGGGGATCCCTGCCCATAGCCGGCTGAGCAGAGGGCTTCAGGATGGCTTCGGCAAAGCGTGATAGGATTAAGAGCGCCTCACTTTGACACTTCAAACTGAGGACCTTCACTTGAGTCCGGACAACCGGTCAGGAAAACCAGCATGGCCAAAAAACGCAATCTGAAGCGGGAAAAAGCCGAGCGCAACCGCGAATATGCCAAACAGTTCCAAAAAAGTCGTGCTCGCAATGGCCGCCGCTTCCGTTCTGCCCCCCGCGACAACGAGGCCAGCGCTGGCGAAGAACAGCAGTAAGGTTGTTTTTGTCGAGATGCTCTGTCGGTCAATCCTGTGAGCGGAGCTAGTTCAACAAACCTGCTATCGTATGCAGGGGTGGGCCAGAGCGGATAAGCATGAAATATCGACGGATTCTACTGAAGTTGAGTGGTGAAGCCCTGATGGGGGAGCGCCCCTACGGGATCGACCCCGAGGTCTTGAAGTCCATTGCCGGCGAAGTGGCCTCAGTGGTACGGGCCGGTGTGCAGGTGGCGATTGTGGTGGGAGGGGGTAACATCTGGCGCGGGCGCAAAGAGGCGGCTGCCCAAGGGATGGATCAGGCTTCTGCCGACTACGTAGGGATGCTGGCCACCGTCATCAACGCCTTAACCCTGCAGGATGCCATTGAGCGAGCCGGGATCCCCACCCGGGTGCAGACGGCCATCGCCATGCAGGAGGTGGCGGAGCCCTATATTCGTCGCCGCGCCATTCGTCACCTGGAAAAGGGGCGGGTGGTGATTTTTGGGGCAGGATCTGGCAACCCCTTCTTCACCACCGATACCACTGCGGCCTTGCGGGCGGCGGAGATCGATGCCGAGGTGATTTTCAAAGCCACCAAGGTGGACGGAGTTTACGATGCGGATCCCAAGACTCACCCTCAGGCCCGCCGCTACGATGTCCTCAGCTATCAGGATGTGCTGAACCGCGATCTGCGGGTTATGGACAGCACCGCCATCGCCCTCTGCAAGGAAAATCAATTGCCCATCGTGGTCTTTGACCTGACTACCCCTGGCAATATTTATCGAGTGGTGCAGGGAGAACCCATCGGCACTTGGATCGGACAGCGGACGGTCGAGAACAACGGGATCCCCAGCCCAGGAGAGTTGATCCCAAGTTAGGGGGGAAATCGGCCTTGAGAGTCCGGCGACGCCCTAGCCAGGATTGAGTCCGAAGGATAGCCTGGCTCAAGGGTGTGCTCAGGCCGTTTGGAGGGAAAGGCAATGACAGATCAGGTTCAGCATTCGGCCCAAAAGGATCCCGTCTTGCCCAAATGCTCTGCTGCCCAAGGCGCTATACCCAGGTCACCCCATGTTGCTACGCAACGCTTACGCGAACGCTGGGGTCGGCGTCTTTTGCAGAGCTTGATTTTCCTGTTGGTTCTGGTCGGGGGATTGGGCTACTGGCAGTGGCAGACCTGGCTCCAGCCGGTGGGCGGCCCAGAACCGATCCAAGTAACAATCCAGCCGGGCAGCAGCAGCCGTCTGATCGGGCAAAAACTGCGCCAAGCAGGGGTGATTCGCTCAGCTCTGGCTTGGGAGCTGTGGAGCCGCACCTTCGGGCGCGACTGGGTGTTTCAGGCGGGCACCTACGCTTTGGATCCGAACCAAGACATGCTGGCCGTGGCCCAACAACTGCGGCAGGGAAGGATCCTGCAAAGACGGCTGACCATCCCGGAGGGCTGGCGGATCGAGCAAATGGCAGAGGCTCTGGCCCAGCGCAACTGGCTGGCAGCCGATGCCTTCATTGCCGTGACCCGGGTGA
>NZ_JANSIL010000209.1:0-8657 GCF_047462015.1 Synechococcus sp. R5-13
CAACCTCTCCGACCACTTCGGCTCCAGGATAGAGGTTAACCAGTCTTGCAATCTGTCTCTCCAAGTCTGGTTTCTGCTCTCGGCTGCTGACTCGGGCGTACAAAACGACTCGTTTGGCCTTTCTGGGCGTTTTGATGTAGCTGTCGAGGTCATACCTTCTCGCCCTACCGGATGGTGTACGTATTGCATTGATCCAGCCTTTCTGTTCCCATCGCCTCAAAGTGTGGAGACACACCCCAAAATAATCCGCCGCTTCTCTCGGTTTTACATACCTAGCCATACCAAGCAGCCATACTGAACATACTGTACATTACTTTCAGTATAGTCCAGCGTATCATTGACTAGAGTCATGCTCTCGCCTGCGGATCCCGTAGCCGGAAGAAGTCCTTATTAGCAAGCTTCTCATCTATTCGCCTCTGTTGCTCTCGGAGAAGGGCTGCTGTGGTTTTGGGTAGGGTGCACATCTCAGCGGTGACGGGCATCGAGGATGAACAGAGCACTACCTACGACGAACAGGAGGCTGGCTCCTATCCCCAGCAGGGTTTGGACAACCTTGAGATTGAGAAAGGCTGGAGCTGCTGGATCCCACAGAGAGGGGTCACTGCCCAAGGTCATCACCTCGCTCACCGCAAACAGGCCACTCCCCAGCAAAAACAACCAACTGGCCAACTCGTAGCGGTGGTTGCCTCTCATGTCTTCTCCGACTGCAAGTGTTCGTAGGCTTGAGCAGCGGCGGCCATTTCCGCAGCCTTTTTCGAGCGACCTTCACCGCGGCCCCAGCACCGCCCTTGCCCCCAAACTTCCATGGTGAAATGAGGGGGATGCTCCTGGGCGGCCACCAGGCGGTATTCGGGCAGGCTACCCCAAAGGCGTTGGGTCAGTTCTTGCAAGGCTGCTTTGGGGTTGCGCCGAGTGGGGTCTTGGAACCATTGCTCCACTCGTCGGTGTAAGTAGGGATCCAGCCAGGGATGCAGCCTGGGCAGCGTGTAAATACCCCAACTGAGATAAAAGGCTCCCAGGAGAGCCTCGAAAGCATCCGCCAGCCGCCGACCCCGCCCGGCCAAGTCGTTTTGCGAGCTGGATCCCACCTCCAGGTAGCGATCCAAGCCGTGCAGATCCGCCAGTTCTGCCAGGTGAGCATCGCTGGTCAGGTCAGAGCGAATCGCGGTCAGCTCTCCCACCGACAGATGGGGATAGGACTGAAACAAGAATTCCGTAACCAAAATCCGCAGGACAGAATCCCCCAACAACTCCAGCCGATCGTTGTTCCGTCGGCCATCCAGAGAAGGGTGAATCAGAGCCTGATCCAGCAGATCCCAACGCAGTTGTTCCAGCAAAGCCGGATCCCTGAATCCAAGACGAGCCAGCAAATGCTCCAAGGCACGACGGCGGGACGGGATCAACTCAACCATACACTCAGGTGCTGATGTTGCCTCAGCGGTCAGAGCTGCACAGCTTAGGCCCATTTTGACCTGAGCCATCTCACCCAGGCCGGGATCCCCGCTCAGGCGGTAAGCCAGCTATGCTACAGGAGTAGTATAGGCTTTTCGAGGGAGGATCCCTGCGTGCCCATTCGCGCCAATTCCCCCATTCCCACGACCCAGATGGAAGTGACCAGCATTCGGCTGGAACGTGAGCTGAAGCAGCGGCTGAAGGCGCTGGCCGGAAATCAGGGTTACCAGGCCCTTATACGGGAAATTCTTTGGAGTTATGTCCTGCGTCACTCTCAAGGGGCTGCCACCCTCAGTCCTGAGGATATTCGGGCCAGCTTCCCGGCCACGGCCCACCAAGCCCAATGCTGTGCTCTCACCGGACGGGCCATTCAACCGCAGGAGCCAATGTTGCTGGGGTGGACCACCGATGGGAAGTTTGTCGCCCTCAGCTCCTCCTGCTTTTAAGTTTTGGAGTCTCTCTCCAGTTGGCGAAGGGATCCAACCGGCACGAGTGCCCATCCGTTTAGATGCCACGAAGTTCTCGATATTTTCTGGCCCGTTCCTCGGCTGGATCGGGGGCTTGAGCTTTGGCAACTGCCTCCTCCAGTTGGGCCATCACCGTCTCTGCCGGTTCAGCGGAGCGGACGACGTAAAACATTAGGTTAATGGCTTCGTTGGCCGTCAGTTTGAGGGTTTCTTTTCCCTTGGGCACCAGCGCGATCTTGCCATCTGTGGTTGTGATGGCTGTATGGGATCCCTTAGCCAGAATCTCCCCAGCTTTTTCCAGAGTGACAAGCATATCCGTAGCTCACGGCAGCAGGACATCTACTATCCTATCGAATGTCTTGGGGCAAACGTTCCAGAAGGGTCTAAGCCATTTGGCGGATTGGGTGGGTTCATCATGGGTTGCCATGCTCTGCCAGCCAAGCATACAAGTGGGGAAACAACTTTTGATTGGCCCCTGGGAAGGGAAATTCCGACAGCTCCGCCGGGCTAACCCAGCGCACCTCACTACATTGCAGGGCTTGGGCTTCTCCGCCCAGGTAGCGGCAGATAAAAGCAATAAGAGTAACGGTGAAATGGGTGTAGGCATGTTCGATGGTGGCCAGCGGCGCGACCACCTCGATATCGATGCCGATTTCTTCCTTCACCTCCCGCACTACACACTCGGCAGCCGTTTCTCCCGGCTCGATTTTCCCTCCGGGAAACTCCCACAGCCCACTGAGCATCGAGCTTTCCAACCGTCGATCGATAAGGATTTCTTTTCCCCGCAGAACAATGGCAACCGCGATTTGCTTATGAGGACGGGAGGCACGGGGTGCAGACATAGGCAATTGTTGGTGTTGACCTCGATTGTAGGCGCTGCAATCCGCTTGCCAAGGGCACCGGCCACAGTGAGGCTTTTTGGGACGACAGACGGTAGCCCCCAAATCCATCAGGGCTTGGTTAAAAGCCCGCGGCTGCACGGGATCCAACAATTGCTGGGAAAGCTGCCACAGCAGGGACAGACACTGGGACGGAGGCTGCTGCAAAGCCACCAAGCGAGCCAGCACCCGCTTGACGTTGCCATCCAAAATGGGCAAAGGCTGATCGAAGGCAGCGCTGAGAATGCCGCCAGCCGTGGTGCGCCCGATCCCCGGCAGAGCCAGCACCTGCTCCAAATCCCTGGGGAACTCGCCGTTCCGTTCCCGCATCAAAATTTGGGCAGCTTTGTGCAAGTTCAGGGCCCGCCGGTAGTAGCCTAGGCCCTCCCACAGTTTCAGCACCTGCTGCTGGGGGGCTGCCGCCAGTGCTGGGATCCCAGGCAGGGTCTGCATCCAGCGCTGAAAGTAGGGAATGACCGTTGCCACCTGGGTCTGCTGTAACATCACTTCCGAAACCCAAATGGCGTAGGGATCCCGGGTGCGGCGCCAGGGCAGATCCCGCCCGTGTTCACGGTACCAACGTTGAAGAGACTGCCGCAAGCGTTGCAAAGAAGCCTCGTCCCAATTCCCTACCTTGTCCGGGAGGCTTGCAGCGCAGGAAAAGCTGCCCTTAGCTTCTGGAAGAGGCTGAGACTCAAGCCGCGTAAGCAAAGTGCAAAGCCCACCAGATCAGGGCCGAAACCACACCGGCCACAATTCCTGCCGAGATCAAAACGACAATTGGGCTATCCGCCCCCTTGAACTTCATAATGCCGCGATTGTAGTCAGCCATCCTTGCCTCCTACCAGCTCTGGCGTTGGGGTTGTCAGGGATGTTGATCGGGATCCAGATCTGCCAGCTCTATTCACAGGGAAAGCTGTGGCGAAGATGTCCCAGTAGAGGTGCTCCGCACCGCCGGCGCAAACATGCCTGGGGAGAAGCACCGTCCTCGGTCATGCATGATACAACCTTAGCATGGAACAGACTTTGACCCTGGTGATTTGGACTGTTTGGAATAACCAGAAGCTAGGCAACCCGCAGGACTAACCGGTCTGCTTCCCACTGTCGAAATAGGTTGAGAAGGTGGTCGGCTCTCTCTTCATGGGCAGCCAGGATCTCAGCGCCAGAACGGGCTTGATTGGCCAAGGGCAGCAGCAGCTCCACCACTTGGTAGCGGGTAGAGGCCATCATCTTGCCAGGGATCCGGGCGATAGGCCAGAAAATATCCATCTTCTGGGTCAGGATCTGGGCCGGATCCAGCTTGCCCAACAGATCTGAAAAGGGGATTTTTTGATCCCAGTAGCGCACGCTGCCATAGCGGACAAACAAGGGGTTGAGCTGCCAGCGGGAGCTCTTAAAAAATTCGACTGTAAAGGGATCCCAAGTTGTTATCTTTTGACCTTGATGGCAGCACCAAAAGAGATTTTGCGTGTGATATAGGGGCTCCAGATACTCCATGACCCGCAGTTGGTCGATGCGAGCAAGGGCCTCGTAGCGGCGATGGAACTCCGGGTGGGTGGCGGCAATCAACGGCCTGGCGTTCCAATAGTCCAAGTAGGGGGCTACATCGATAAACTCCAGCCCGGCTTGGGCAAGCAAGTCGGGAATCTCGCCGATGTCGAAAGGAATATCATTGGCATGGAAGAAATTATCGACAATGTTTTCATCTTGTCCATAGTATTCTTGGTGAGCCTTGGCGTGCTTGGCCAAAAGGGAATTGGGGCTGGCTCCCTTCAGCAGTTGCCGCACAAATTCGATCTTTTCTGGGGTTGCAGGTGGGGTGATGCCCAACAACTCCAAGGCTCGCCGAATGCGGTACAGATGCCAACGGCCGGAACGGTTGTAGAGCATCAGAGCCATCACCCCGTCGGCAGCTAGGCGCGAGGCCAAGTTCCTCAAAGCCTTGACGGGATCGGCAGTGTGGTGGATTACCCCGTAGGAGCTAATCATGTCAAAGCTGCCTTCGGGCCAAGTAGAGGGATCCAGCAGATCCCCGTACTGCACGGAGCAGTTGCGTAGGCCGTGGTGCTTAATTCGCTTCTGGGCCATCTCCAGGGCCGGGCGGCTGATGTCGATCCCGACCACCGAACCATAGCCGGGGTTGCTGGCGGCAATGCCATGCACTTCCCAGCCGGTGCCACACCCGGCCACCAAAAACCTGGATCCTGTGGGCTCTTGCAAGGTGCGGGTGCGGGCGTACTGCGCCAAGGTATAGCTGCCCAGACTGGAGAAGCCCTCAAAGGGCCGGTCGTAAGGAATAGGAGGATAGGGGAACGTCTCGTACTGGGCCTGCACCGCCCGGGTAATCTCGGCTTCGCTCACCAAAAGCACTTCCTCCCACGCGTTCCCCCCCATCCTAAGGTCTTCTTGACGCTTTGAGCCGGGAGATCTTGCTGGGTTGCCCGTCTGAGAACCTGGCCCTTCACAGCCTGGTTGTAAACCCCGCCGGAGGCAGAGCGGGCGGGACGGAGTCCTCACAAAACCGAGTGAGGCAGGCGACCCTCTGCCGAGCCGTTGGCTAAGGCCCTGCCAGAGCGTGAGTTGCCCGCTTGTAGGCTTCCTCCAGCGTCTCTGCCAAGGTGGGGTGAACGTGCACCAAGCCGGCCAGTTCTCGCACCGTGGCCCGGCGAGCAATGGCCTGAGCTGCCTCGTGGATCAAATCCGCCGCATGGGGCCCGAAGATATGGGATCCCAGCAGTAGGCCGGTGCTCTTGTCAAAGACCAGCTTGACCATGCCCTCTGTCTCTCCCGAAGCAATGGCCTTGGAGTTGCCGCCAAAGTAGGTGCGCACCGTGCCCACGCTGTAGCCTTCCTCCTTGGCCTGAGGTTCGGTCAGCCCCACAAAACCCATTTCCGGGTGGGTGAACACCGCGGCCGGGATGCTGAGGTAGTCCATGTAGGCAGTACGGCCACAGATGTTTTCCACGGCCACTCTCCCCTGAGCTGCCGCCGCGTGAGCCAACATCATTTTGCCTGTCACATCCCCAATGGCCCAGAGGTGAGGCAAATCGGTGGCCATGCGGCTATCGACGGGGATGAACCCCCGTTTGCCGGTGTCGATGCCCAGCTCGGCCAAGCCCAGCCCCTCTGAGACCGGGATCCGACCGGCAGCCACCAAGCAGCCATCCACCTGCAGCGTCTCGCCGTTGGAGAGGTGAATCGTTACTGGCTGGCCAGGGATCACCTGCTTGGCCGTGATCCCCACGTAGGTCTGGATTTGCCTGGGCTTAATCAGCACCCGCTGGGCCAGGCGGGCAATATCGGGGTCAAAGGCCGGCATCAGGGTCTCCAGGGCTTCGATGAGGATGACCTGGGATCCCAGGGCGGTGTAGATGTCGGCAAACTCCTGGCCAATGTAGCCACTGCCGATAATCGCTAGGCGCTCCGGGATCCACTCCAGCCGCACCGCCTCGTCGCTGGTAAACACCGTCCGCCCATCCACCTCGATGCCGGGGGGCACAAAGGGGCGGGAGCCCGTCGCGAGAATGACATCCTGTGCCGTGTAGGTGTGGGATCCCTTCTCTTCCTGGACTTCCACCTGCTGGGGTGCCACCAACTTGCCCCGCCCTCTCAGGATTGTTACCCCCAGCCTCTCCAGGGAGCGGGTCATGTCGGCGCGGATTTTCTCCACCACCTGGGCGGCATGGGCGGCAATCGCTCCCCGGTCAGCCTGGACGGATCCCACTTGGATGCCCAGCCCAGAGCTATGTTGCAGTTCCCGCAGGCGTCCTGAGGCGGCCAGCAGAGCCTTGGAGGGGATGCAGCCGCGGTTGATGCAGGTGCCGCCCATTTCTGCACCTTCGACGATGGCGGTTTTCAGGCCGGATTCGACAGCATGCAAAGCAGCGCCGTGGCCGCCAACGCCAGCACCGATGATGATTACGTCAAAATCGAAGCTCATGGCGAGATTGGATAACCGGTGCTTCATTTTCTCACCTTGTTGGCCTTCCCAGAAACCTGGCTAGGGGCACCCAAGCCATGCAGTAGCATAGAGTCGCTTGTAGGCGGGTGGGGGTACACATGACACTCCAAGCTTTGATCTTCGATGTGGACGGCACGCTGGCGGACACGGAGCGGGATGGTCATCGCGTGGCCTTTAACGCTGCCTTTGCCGAGGCAGGGCTGGACTGGCACTGGTCGGTGGAGCTCTACGGCCAACTCCTGGCCATTACGGGGGGCAAAGAGCGCATTCGCCATTTCGTTGCAACCTGCCAGCCGCCGCTACCCCCTGGTGAAGATTTAAATGCCCTCATTGCCCGGCTGCACCAGGCCAAAACCCGCCACTACACTGCCCTGTTGGCCCAAGGGGGGATCCCACTCCGCCCAGGGGTGAAGCGCCTCCTGCAGGAGGCCAGAGCTGCTGGGATCCGCTTGGCCATTGCCACCACCACCACGCCGGAAAATGTAACAGCCCTTTTGGAGCACACACTGCCGGAGAGCCTAAGCTGGTTTGAAGTGATCGCTGCCGGCGATATTGTCCCCGCCAAAAAGCCCGCCCCCGACATCTACTTCTACACCTTGGAGCGGATGGGCTTAGATCCCCAGGAGTGCCTGGCCTTTGAGGACTCGGAGAACGGGCTGCGCTCGGCACAGCAGGCAGGTGTCCCCACCGTGGTGACGGTTAACGATTACACTCGAGATCAGGATTTTTCTGGGGCAGCTTTGGTGCTGGATCATTTGGGAGAGCCCGATCTGCCTTTTCAAGTGTTGGCAGGAAGGGCGGGATCCCACAGTTACTTCAGCCTGGAGCTAGCCCGCCAGGTTCACGCCCAAGCCATCCACTCTGAGGTAGAAAACTGATGCCGGAGGTGGGGAGCGAAGACCTGCAGCGGCGCCTAGAAGCCCATCTGCGCCAGGTGGCTCGGCCCCGCGATCCCGACTGGTCGCCTTTGGGCCACCGGCAGGTGGAGCAGTATATCCAAAAACAGCTTTCCGAGTGCGGCCCGGTGGAGCCTTTCCCCTTTGAGGCCAACGGCCGCCAGCACTGCAACTGGATCTTGAAGTTGCCCGGATCCCAGCCTGGCCGCAGGCCCATTTTAATCGGGGCCCACTTCGACGCCGCGCCGGCCACCCCCGGGGCTGACGACAACGCCAGCGGCGTGGCGGTACTGCTGGAATTGGCCCGCCATTTTGCTGCTGACCCTGCCCCTTCTCCTCTGTGGCTGGTGGCCTTCGACCTGGAAGAGCGGGGGATGATAGGCAGCAGGGCCTACGCCCGCTTTCTCAGACAACAGCGCCAGCCCCTGCGGCTAATGCTGTCGTTGGAGATGCTGGGCTACCGGGATCCCGCCCCCGGATCCCAGGACTATCCCGCCGGCCTTGAGAAGCTCTACCCCAACCGGGGAGATTACATCGGTCTCATCGGCAACTGGCCCACCTGGGGGGATCTGCTCAAGCTGCAGCATGATTTTCAGAAAGCGGGGATCCCTTGTTGCTGGCTGCTGGCCGGGCAGCAGGGCCTAATCCTGCCTGCCACTCGCCTGAGCGATCACTCCCCCTTTTGGGATGCGGGCTACGCCGCCGTTATGGTTACCGACACCGCTTTCTTGCGCAACCCCCACTACCACAAGCTGAGCGATACCTTGGAAACCCTAGATCCAGATTTCCTGACGGGGGTCTGCCAGGGCTTGATGGCCGGGATCCGCTCGCTGTAGCTCTTCCAAACACCACAGTCGTTCAACAACAAGTAGCGTGCGTTAAGTCCTAACTCCCCTCTCTCTGGAAGGAGGCTGGGGGTAAGGGTAGAGTTGGCATCCTCAGCTAGAAATCGCAGGAGCCCCGCACTGTACCCGTAGGGTCAGTGTCGGGAGGAATGCGGAAG
>NZ_JANSIL010000210.1:0-2024 GCF_047462015.1 Synechococcus sp. R5-13
GGCATCTGGATCAATCCGGTACTTGTAGGTTACCGCCAGCATAAGTAGGTTTTACTACAGATTTCGCTCAGAGGTATGGCGGGGATCCCTGTATCCCGGTGCTCACCCTGCGGGTAGAGTGCAGGACTGATTGCCCCTGCACCTCCGTTGGTTAGCAGATGCGGGATCCTCACCAGTGCGCCGTTGGCCACAGTCTACGGCCCGCTTTGCGAATAGCCGTTTGGGCCATCCCAATCCCAAAGGATCCCATCTCTGCACCCCAAAGTTGCCAAAGTTGAATGAAGCTTATGATTCAAGCCGAGCCAAAAAGATTCGGCACAATGGGGAGAGCCATTTCACCAAGCTGTTGAGGACATCGCTATGGCCTACAAACTCTGGATCGACGGCCAATGGGTCGATAGCCAAGGGGGGGGCCTGATGACCATCGAGAACCCGGCCACCGGCGAGAAACTGGCAGAGGTGGTGGATGCCAGCCCTGCCGATGTGGATCGGGCGGTGCAGGCCGCCCAAACAGCCTTCTACGATGGCCGTTGGTCGAAACTCACCCCCGGCGAGCGCTCCCTGGCCCTCTGGAAATTGGCAGATCTGATCGAGGCTCGTGCCCCAGAACTGGCTCGTGTGGAATCGGAAAACACCGGCAAGCCCTACGAGTTCCTCAGCTTGGGGGGAGATCTGCCATTTGCGGTGGATAATCTGCGTTTCTTCGCCGCCGCCGCCCGCGACATCCATGGCTTTAGTGCTGGGGAATACGCCAAGGGCTACACCTCCCTCTTTCGCAAAGAGCCAGTGGGGGTGTGCGCGCAAATTACCCCTTGGAACTATCCGCTGATGATGGCCGTCTGGAAAATCGGCCCCGCCCTGGCCGCCGGCTGTACGGTGGTGCTCAAGCCCGCTCCTGCCACCCCCCTGACCACCCTGATGCTGGGGGAACTGATCGCCGAGGCTGGGATCCCGCCCGGGGTAGTCAATATCGTTACCGGAGGCAATGCCACCGGCCAAGCCCTGGTGGAGCACCCCCAGGTGCGCATGGTCAGCCTTACCGGCTCTACCGCCACCGGCAAGCAGGTGATGCGGACAGCAGCAGATACCCTGAAGCGGGTGCATTTGGAACTGGGGGGCAAAGCGCCGTTTATCGTCTTCGAGGATGCGGACGTAGAGACCGTTGCTGCCAAGGCCACATTTGCTGCCACCGTCAATACCGGCCAAGACTGTACGGCAGCCACCCGCGTCTATGTGCACGAGAGCAAGCTGGCGCAGGCGCAAGAGGCCATTGTAGAAGCCATGCGCAAAGTAACGGTGGGATCCCCTTTCGAGGCGGGAGTGGAGATGGGGCCTTTGGTCTCAGCAGCCCAGCGGGAGCGGGTGATGGGATTTGTGGAGCGGGCCAAAGCAGAGGGAGCCAAGGTGCTGACCGGCGGTCGGATCCCTTCCCAGCTTGCCCAGGGCTACTACTATGAACCCACGGTGATTGCCAATGTCGATCAAAAAGCGGAGATCGTACAGAGTGAGGTTTTTGGGCCGGTTCTCACGCTCGGCTCGTTTCGCGAAGAAGCGGAAGCGCTACGCTTGGGCAATGACGTCCTATACGGGCTGGCGGCTTCTGTGTGGACTCAAGACATCGGACGAGCGATGAGGTTGGCCGCCGATCTGGAGTTCGGCACCGTCTGGATCAACGACCATATTCCCATTGCCTCTGAGGCCCCCCATGGCGGCTTTAAGCAATCGGGATTTGGCAAAGATCTCTCGGCAGAAGCGGTGCGCGACTACCAAATCACCAAACACGTGATGATTGCAACCCGCTGAAGTGATGCCCATTTTGAACAGAAGATGACCACCAAACAGCGGCGGCTCACCAGGGGTATTCCCAGTCGCCGTAGGCCATTGGTGGCCTTGATTCCGACCTACCCCTTCCCCTTGGGAGAGGGCTTGGGGAACTGTCTGGAGCCGGTTTGGAACCTGATACATTCACGCTGAACTCTCCTGAACATGGTTCAGGAAAGAAGCGATCGCATCCTGCCTATCTC
>NZ_JANSIL010000211.1:0-4697 GCF_047462015.1 Synechococcus sp. R5-13
GGCTTGCCAACTGCAGGGCTACCGAAAGCCCGCCCCGTACTGCGAAGCAGTCAGGGTCGGGTAGTTTACTGACGGTGGATGTAGCGGACAAAATGGTGCTCCGCACCGCTGTCGCGAACAGGCCCATAAACCCGGCTCAGCACTTCTGGTGCCAAAGCCACCTGGGGGGATCCCTGGCAGATGAGGGATTGGTTGAGGCACAGCACGCGGTCGCAATAGCAAGACACCATTTCCAGATCATGGGAGATCTGCAAAATGGCCCAGCCCAGAGATTGGCGCAGCTCTTCCAAGAGCCGGTAAAACTCCCCCTCGCTGAGCGTATCTAAGCCTGCCGGTGCCTCGTCGAGGATAAGCAGCCGCCGCGGCCAAGCCAAGCAATAGGCCAACAGCACCCGTTTCAGCTCCCCGCCGCTGAGCTGGCCCAGAGCCTTGGAGGACAGGTGGGATGCGCCGGCTCGTTCCAGCGCCTCTTGCACCGCCTGCTGCCGAGCAGAGCGCTGCTGCCAGGGCCAGCGGGGTTGCAACGCCC
Source organism: Synechococcus sp. R5-13 (assembly GCF_047462015.1). NCBI lineage: Bacteria > Bacillati > Cyanobacteriota > Cyanophyceae > Synechococcales > Synechococcaceae > Synechococcus > Synechococcus sp. R5-13. The sequence goes on from NZ_JANSIL010000211.1 coordinate 530, forward strand.
CCCAACCCAAAGCCACAAACTCCTCCACCACCATGGGGATCCCAGGATTGAACTGAAAACGTTGGGGCACGTAAGCCACCTGCTGCCGCACCGAGGGGGGCAAATAACCGGACAGGCACACCGGCTCTCCCAGAATCCAAACCGAGCCGCACTGCCGCGGCAGGATCCCCAAGATGGCCTGCACCAAGGTACTTTTGCCAGCGCCATTGGGGCCGACAATGGCCGTATGGGATCCCGCCCTCAGCTCAAACGACACATTTTGCACCGCCAACTGGGATCCCCGATAGACCGTCAGCCCCTCCACGCGAAGGACAACCTCGCCGGTCACCGCCCCCTCGCCAGCAGGTGTTCGAGAGCAGCTTGGCCCAGCAGCGGCAATTGCAGGGGCAGGAAGGCCGTCTCCTTCTCAAAGGCGGAGACCAGGTTCTCCACGTTTTGCCGCATGATGGTCAGGTAATATTCCGGCTCGATCCCCTCAGGGCCGGCAGTCTCGATGGAATCGAAAACCCGAACTTCCACCCCCAAATCCCTGGCCAAGATCTGGAAGGGGTTGTTGTCTCCCACCTGAGGTTCCACCAAGATGGTCTTCAGGCCCGACTCCCGCACCGTCTCCATCACCCGTCGCACATCTTCTGGAGAAGGATTGGCCTCTGGGATCTCCACCAAGAACTCGGCTTTGAGGTTGTAGCGCTCGGCAAAATAGGGGGCAAAGTCGTGGAAGACCACAAAGCTTCTTCCGGCAAAGGGAGCTAGCCGAGCGGCAATCTCCTCATCCAAAGCCTTGAGCTTCTCGATAAAAGCAGCCGCATTGGCCTGGTAGATCTCTGCCCCCGCCGGATCTACAGAGATGAGGCCATCACGAATATTTTCCACCTGCTGAATGGCCCGCCTGGGATCCAGCCAAATGTGGGGGTTAAACTCGCCGTGGCTGTGCCCATGAGAGTGGCCATGGCCATGCCCGTGAGAATGGCCGTGACTGTGTCCATGAGAGTGTCCATGGCCGTGACCGTGGGAGTGCCCATGCTCTGGCTCCTCAGCCCGCAAAGTTGGGATCCCTTCGCTGCTGTCAACGATTTGCAATTGGGGGTTCCCAGCGCTGGCGATCAACCCTTCCAAAAACGTTTCCATACCCAACCCGTTGATCACCAGCACATCCGCCTGAGCCAGCAAACGAACCTCCTCAGGTCGAGCCTGAAAGTCGTGGGGCCCCATCTGAGGGGGAAGGAGTGGCGTGACTTCTGCCCGATCCCCGGCCACAGCACGGGTAAATTGCGTTATCGGCAAAATCGTGGTCACCACCTTTGGGGGGCTGGATCCCTGCTGGGCCCGGGACTCTTCTTGGCGCATCTGCAGGCTTCCCAGGATCCCGACCGAGAGGGCGGCCAGCAGCGAGACCAGCGATCGCACCGGTCGAGCCGAACGGATAGAGTTAGCTTGATCAGTCATGAGCCTGAATACCTCACAAGACAACAGAGACAGCAGAGCTGGAAGCAACTGACTTCCCAAAAGCCAAGGCCCTCTGCCGCAGCATCGAAAACATGCTCACCAGACCGTTGCTCCTGGAAGGGCTAAGGCTGAAATTGAGGCCCATCTCCCGCACAAACTCTGGGGAAACCCCCAAAATCTCTTCCGGCGCTAGGCCACTTAGCCCCTCCACCACAATGGCCACCAAACCCTTGACCAACTGAGCATCGGCATCCCCTTGGATGTAGACCTTGCCCTCCCTAAACTCGGTGGCCAGCCACACCCGCGAAGCGCAACCTCTGACTAGGTTCTCCTCCTTCCTCTCCGCTTCGGGAAAGGGTGGCAGGCGCTTGGCATAGGCTAGGAGAAGCTCATACTTCTGCCGCGAGGTCTTGGCCTTCTGGAAGCGATTGACAATTTGCTGCAGAGCTGCGGGCATCCCTCAGCTTGTCTAGAGTGAGAATGATAATCAAACTCATCATAACACCCCCACTCAGCGAGGGCGCAGGGGCACCTGCAAACTTTTGGGACTGTCGTTACCGAAGCGAGCGATAGCCGCCACTTACTCCCCGTGGTGAGAGGACCAGTTGCCAAAGTTGGCTGGCCCGGGCCTTGAAGCTACCGGCACTCATCAGGAGATAGAGCCGCCACATGCGGCGAAAGCGCTCATCGTAGCGGTCGGCTAATTTTGGCCATGCCTGCTCGAAATTGGCGTGCCAGGCTTTTAAGGTGGCCACGTAATTGATCCCAAAATTGTGCCAGTCTTCCAGCACAAATAAGCCCTCAAAGGCTGCAGTAATCAGATGAGGCGAGGGCAGCATCGAGTTGGGGAAAATGTAGCGCTCAATCCAGGGATCCCGCCCCTGGTAGGCCACGTTGCTGCCGATGGTGTGCAGAAGAAACAAGCCATTGTCGTTCAACAAGCGGCGGGCTACCTGCATAAACGTTCGGTAGTTTCGGTAGCCAACATGTTCAAACATGCCGACAGAAAGGATGCGATCAAACTTTCCCTGGGTCTGGCGATAGTCTTCTAACCGAATCTCGACCGGCAGGCCGCGGCAGCGTTCGCTGGCCAGTTTGGCTTGCTCTTTGGAAACAGTAATCCCCACAACCTGCACCCCGTAGCGTTCGGCCAGGTACTGGGCTGTGCCGCCCCAGCCACAGCCGATGTCGAGCACCCGCATGCCGGGTTGGAGTTCCAGCTTGCGGGCAATGAGGTCAAGTTTGGCCTCCTGGGCTTCATCCAGAGTTTGCGCACCCCCATCCCAATAGGCACAGCTGTAGATCATGCGGCGATCCAGCATGGCCTCATAGAGATCGTTGCCAATGTCGTAGTGGCGCTGGCCAATGACGAATGCCCCCTTGCCCCGCTGGCGGTTGATGAGGCGACTGTCCAGCCCAAGTAGGGGCTGAATTAGCCAACCCACCCGCTGCGGCGCCTGGGCAGTTAGGAGACGACAAACTAACTCATCAATGGCCTCGCAATCCCACCAGCCCTCCATGTAGGCCTCGCCAAAGCCCAGGGATCCATAGAGCAGGCAGCGCAGGTAGAGCCGCTCGTCGTGAACTTGAATATCCCAGGGCTGTGAGCCATTGAGGGTTATACCGGCAGCATCCAGAACTCGAAGCGCATACTGACGCGCCAGCCGGTGCAAGCTGTTGAGTCCTTTCCCCATCCTCAGGAATCCCTCACCACAGGGAAACTGACTCAACAAATACACCCCAAGGTGGCAAGGGATCCAACAAGTTTCCAATTTCTAGGGATCCCCCCGAAGGGGGAACGACCTAAAGCAGATCCTATACAACAGGCTAAGATTGTTTCCAATTTCTAGGGATCCCCCCGAAGGGGGAACGCTCGATAGTGTCTTGAAAGAGCTGGGATTCACGGGTGGTTTCCAATTTCTAGGGATCCCCCCGAAGGGGGAACCCACGTGGGGGACGCAACAGGGGTGGATGCCCTGGCAAGGAGGTTTCCAATTTCTAGGGATCCCCCCGAAGGGGGAACAACTTTCCGTTTAGACGGATCCAGCCTTCCTCCAGTATGTTTCCAATTTCTAGGGATCCCCCCGAAGGGGGAACACAGATTGCATTCGTATTAATGGGATGCAACACCGAGTACCGTTTCCAATTTCTAGGGACCCCCCCGAAGGGGGAACGAGAATATGTTCTCTGCGGCCCTGTTGCGCCTTGTCGGTTTCCAATTTCTAGGGATCCCCCCGAAGGGGGAACCTCTTAAACACGCCAAAGCAGCATACCAATCCCAAGCCTCCAAGTTTCCAATTTCTAGGGATCCCCCCGAAGGGGGAACTTCCTCCTTTTGCATTGTCTTCAATGTTTGCACAGTTTCCAATTTCTAGGGATCCCCCCGAAGGGGGAACAGTAAGACCTCCTAACTAAATTCTTATACAAAAAGGTTTCCAATTTCTAGGGATCCCCCCGAAGGGGGAACGTTAGCAGAACGAAACCGCTTTGATGCAATGCGGTTTATCGTTTCCAATTTCTAGGGATCCCCCCGAAGGGGGAACGGGAGACGGGTGGCCGGATCCCAACGACTGGTAGAGTTTCCAATTTCTAGGGATCCCCCCGAAGGGGGAACAGTCGATGGAGATCACGAAATGCACTCTTCTCCAAAAGGTTTCCAATTTCTAGGGATCCCCCCGAAGGGGGAACAAGCAGAAACTGAGTGAGTATCCCAATTGTCTTG
>NZ_JANSIL010000212.1:0-3260 GCF_047462015.1 Synechococcus sp. R5-13
GAGCAGGCTCAGGGCTACTGAAAGCCCGCTCCGTACCGCTTTAGCGGTCGGAGTCGGGTAGTTTACTTTGAGTTTGTTCAAGTTCCTATTGAGTTACTGCCATGAGAGTCAAACGGGGCAATGTCGCCCGCAAGCGCCGCAAAAAGATCCTCAAGCTGGCCAAAGGCTTTCGGGGAGCTGGTTCAAAGCTGTTCCGCACCGCCAACCAGCAGGTGATGAAGGCTTTGCGCAGCGCCTACCGGGATCGCCGCCGCAAGAAGCGGGATTTTCGTCGCCTATGGATTACCCGCATCAACGCGGCCACCCGTGCCCAGGGCCTGCGTTACCACGAGTTCATCGATGGTCTCAAAAAAGCCAATATCCAGCTCAACCGCAAAATGTTGGCCCGCTTGGCTTTCCTGGATCCAGAGGCCTTTACCCAGGTGGTGGAGGCAGCGCGCCAGTCTCGCGCCTCCTGAGGAGGTTCCGACGGCTATCCAGAAGTCCTTCCTGGCAGCCATTCTGGCCCTCGCCTGCCTGGGGAGAGGGATCCCTACTGTGGCTCGTCCTTGGCCGGAGATTGTGGATTCTGGACGGCTGCGCGTTGCCGTAAAAGACAACTTGAGGCCGCTGGGGTTTCGCACTCCCCAAGGGGATCTGCAGGGGTTTGAGATCGAGCTGGCTTGTGAGCTGGGATCCCGGCTGTTGGGCTCGGCAGAGGCTGTGGAGTTGGTGCCGGTCTCGAATGTAGAGCGGCTGCAGGTGCTGGCTGACGGCCAGGTGGATTTGGCCATTGCTCAGATCGGCATTACCCCGGATCGGGCGCGCCAGGTGGAGTTCACTTCTGCTTACTATCAGGATGGCCCCAGCTTGGTTGTGGCTCGTTCCCACAACTGGGAAAGCTGGTCGGACTTGCGGGGCGGTCGCGTTGCAGTCTTGCGCGGTTCCAGCGCCATTCCCCTGCTGAATCGATACCTGCCAGGGGTGGAGCTGGTGCCTGTCGATTCCTACCGAGAAGGGGCGGAACTGCTCCTGAAAGGGGCGGTGCAGGGGTGGGCAGCAGATCGCTCGGTGCTGGCAGGGTGGCTAGCAGAGCATCCCCGTCGCGAAAGCGCTGCGGAGCAACAGTTTCAATTTCTGGGATCCCCCTTGGCAACGGTGGGGCTGGGCATTGCCATGCCCAAGGGGCTGCAGCACGCCGAATTGCGGCTGCGGGTGCGCCGAGAACTGGAGAATTTGCGGGCTGAGGGCTGGCTGGCAGAGCGGGCCAGAGCCTGGGGGTTGCCCTAAAGTTGAGGATACTCCCTACTCTTTGTCTCTCTTGGGAAGATTTCTCTCTTGAGCAGAAAGGCGGGCTCAGTGCAGAAAGTGACGTATGCCGGTGCAAACCATGGCAATACCGGCAGCGTTGGCAGCAGCAATGGAATCGGCATCGCGGATGCTCCCCCCCGGCTGGATGATGGCGCGGATCCCTGCTCGGGCAGCCATCTCCACACTGTCGGCAAAGGGGAAGAAGCCATCGCTGGCCAAAACAGCTCCTGCTGCTTGGGATCCCGCCTGCTGGAGAGCGATCTCCGCTGCTCCCACCCGATTCATTTGTCCGGCTCCGACGCCGAGCGTCTGCCTCTGCTTGGCGACGACAATGGCGTTGGATTTCACATGTTTGCAGACTATCCAGGCAAATTCCAGATCCGCCCACTCCTCCGGTGTGGGCTGGCGCTGGGTGACCACTTGCCAAGAAGGGGGGCTGTCGGTTTGCATCGGTTCCTGGTCGCGACAGCGTTGCAGAGCAACAGGTGAATCGGCGTCTTGCACCAGAAAGCCCCCGGCCAGGGTGCGGATTGTTTGGGCAGGCCCCACACACAAGTCCGGCAAGATCAAGACCCGCAAGTTCTTTTTGACTGACAGTAGCTCAGCCGCCTCCGGGGTACAATCGGGAGCCACCACACACTCCAGAAAAGGCTCTACCAGCCGCCGGGCGGTCTCCCGATCCAAAGTTTGGTTGAGGGCGACGATGCCCCCAAAGGCCGAAACTGGATCAGCAGCCAGGGCAGCCTCGAGGGCGGCAGCCGGCGATGGGCGAATGGCCACCCCGCAGGGGTTGTTGTGCTTAACCACCACCGCCACCGCTTGTTCAGGTTGCAAGAACTCCCTCCGAGCAGAGCCAGAAGACACAGAGCCCTTCCCGTCAGTGGGCCGCGTCGCATCAGCATTGCGGAGTAACAAGGTTAACTCTGCCGCCAGGGCACGGGCCGCCTCCAGATCCAGCAGGTTGTTGTAGCTCAGCTCCTTCCCCTGCAACTGCTTAGCCCGGTGCCAGCCGGGGGCAGCCGGATCCGTCACATACCAAGTGGCAGCTTGATGGGGATTTTCCCCGTAGCGCAGGCGTTGCCACAGGATCCCTTGCAGTTGAAACCTGTCTTCAGCGGCAGCTGCGGAGGACTGGGAGGGACCTGCTAGCTCCAGGCGAGCCAGGTAGGTGACGATGGCGCGGTCGTAGGCCAGCACCTGCTCAAAGGCCCGACGAGCACACTGGAAGCGAAACGCCAGCCGCTCTGTTTCCCCATAGGCCCCGGAGAGCAGTTGCAAATACTGGGGGTACTGGCTGGGATCCGTCAGCACCGTAACGTAGGGATAATTTTTGGCTGCCGCCCGCGCCAAAGTGGGCCCGCCGATATCGATCTGCTCAAAAGCTTCCTCCAGAGACACTCCTGCCTGGGCCACTGTCTGTTCAAAAGGGTAGAAGTTGACCACCACCAGTTGGATGGGAGGGATCCCCAGCGCCTCTAGGTCTGCCCGGTCTTCGCTGCATTCCAGGCGGGCCAAAATGCCGCCGTGGATGCGGGGGTGCAGCGTCTTCACCCTTCCCCCCAAGATTTCCGGCGCGCCAGTGTGGGCAGAGACAGGGGTGACCGGGATCCCAGCTTCTGAGAGCGCCTTGGCGGTTCCCCCACTGCTGAGCAGTTGAAAGCCATGCTCTTGCACGAGGGACTGGGCCAGCGGGATCAGTCCGGTTTTGTCGGATACACTCAACAAAGCCAACGGTACAGAATCCTGTTCGCGACAGCGTTGCGCAGTAGCAAGGGGCATTGGAGGCGTTATCCAGTAGAGAAGGGCCCAGAGGAAAAAGCTGGCCGGGATACCCAGCCCAGCGCTCTCACAGCATACCCCGAAAGCTGGACCCTCTTGTCCAGCCACCTGGTTCAGACAAATCTTCAGCTAGAAATCGCAGGAGCCCCGCACTGTACCCGTAGGGTCAGTGTCGGGAGGAATGCGGAAGT
>NZ_JANSIL010000213.1:0-1104 GCF_047462015.1 Synechococcus sp. R5-13
CTGAACACAGTTGGCTGGACGGATAAAACCTATCCGCCACCACCACCTGACAGCCGTAGAGCCGGGCCTTATACTCTAGCTGTCGCCGAAACTCGTAGAACCCACAGTCTGACAGCGCTCCTGCCAGCTTGCGGTTCTTGAGCAGGTTCTTCACCTGCAAGCCCTCAATCACCACCACCCGATACTTCTTGGCCAGGTAAGTCGTTAGCTTGTGCAGATTGTCTTGCCGAATGTCTGCCACCCGCTTATGGGCCTTGCCTAACTGCACCACCGCCTTCTTACGGTTAGCGGATCCCTTCTGCTTGCGACTCAGCCGCCGTTGCAGTCTGGCCAGACGCTTCCTCGCCTTGCGGTAGGGCTTTGGGTTCTCGAATACTTCCCCGTCGGAACAGGTGGCCAGGTGATGGATACCTAAGTCCACTCCCACAACTTCCCCGGTCTTCTCCACCTGAGGCGCTGGAGCTTCATATTTGAAGGAGATATACCAATGTCCGGCGCGAAGACTAATGACCACGTTCTTGGGTGTGGTCGCCGGAAGTAACTCTGCACAGCGCAGCCAACCGAAGATAGGCACCTTGATGCGGTCGCCAGAAATGCGGATGCTGCCTTCTAGGTAAAAGCTGTCTCGCACTCCCTTGCGTTTGAAGCGGGGGAACTTCCCCAACCCACCCCGCCAGCGCTTAAAGGCTTGCTCCAAGTTGCGTAATGCCTGCTGAGGAGCGCATTTGGAGACCTGGTAGTACCAGGGGTTTTCCTTCTTAACCTCGGCTACCAGGCGCTTGTGCAGGTCAATGGCGGTGGGGAGTTTCTGCCGGTTCTCCAGGGCTTGCCGACAGATGGCCAGGCCCCAGTTGTAGGCGTGACGGGCTACCCCAGCGTGCTGAGCGGCTAGGGTCTTCTGCCGGTTATTCAGCTCTAAGCGGGTGCGGAATCCAAGCAGCATTCAGATAGAAATTGCAGGAGCCCCGTACGGTACCCGTAGGGTCAGTGTCGGGAGGAATGCTATAATGGTACTGCGGGCACCAGAAACAGCTTTTAGGGCACTGGTAACGGTCGATTGGGGGTGCAGTAAACCACCCCAGAGGCTCGTGGTTGGCTTGCTAA
>NZ_JANSIL010000214.1:0-5894 GCF_047462015.1 Synechococcus sp. R5-13
GGCTTGCCAACTGCAGGGCTACCGAAAGCCCGCCCTGTACTGCGAAGCAGTCAGGGTCGGGTAGTTTACTAGCATTCTCATCATCTGGGATGATTCTGGGATGATGATTTCCATCGCGTTGGCGGTGCGGAGCAAGAAAATTGAATCGAGAGGTTTTGTGCCTCTGGCCTCTGGGATCCCAGCCGGTGGTGATCATCGGCAACAGCGTTGCAGAGCAATAAGAAAGGAGTGTTTCTTGCTGGATAAGGTGCTTAGGCAGTGGAAGGAGCGGCTGTTGGCTCCAGTGCTGCAAACCCCTCTCCAACAGGTGCATCCCCTAGCCATTACCCTGTCGGGGTTTGCCATGGGCCTGGCCTCTGGGACAGCGGCAGCTTACGGGGCCTACGGGTGGGGGCTGGGCCTGTGGTTGCTGAACCGGTTTATGGATGGGCTGGACGGCACGTTGGCTCGTCTGCAGGGACGGCAGAGCGATCTGGGGGGCTACCTGGATATGCTGCTGGATGTGGTGGTCTACGCGGTCGTTCCCCTGGGGCTGGCCTTTCACCAGGGATCCCTGCTGGGCTATGCTTCTCTGGCTCTGATGCTGGCCAGCTTTTACATCAACCTTTGCTCCTGGATGTATTTGGCAGGGCTGTTGGAAAAACGGCGTTCGCGACAGCGTTGCGGAGCAACAAGGACGGATGGCACTGTCGGGGCGGGATCCCTGGATGAACTGACCAGCTTAAGTATGCCGTCGGGGCTTATCGAGGGCAGCGAAACCATCTTTTTCTACGGCTTGTTTTTCCTTTTCCCGGAGTACATGGTGGGCTTGTTTGGGCTGATGGCGATTCTGGTGCTCTTGAGTGCTGTGCAGCGGTTGGTTTGGGCGCTGGGATCGCTTTCTGCTCCAAGGTGAGCCCGGAAAGGGTCTGTTACTATGGCTCCGTCCGGCTGGCGCGAGTTGGGTTACAAGGGTTCCCCATCAGATTTCACCGGGCGAGAGGATCCAAAATGAGAAAGCCATAGACCGAGATCTGCCGCCGTGACCTCCACCCTCAACCAACGCATTCGCCACTTCTACGATGCCTCCTCCGGCCTCTGGGAGCGGGTGTGGGGGGAGCACATGCACCATGGCTATTACGAGCCGGGCCAAACCGGTAAGGATCGCCGCCAAGCTCAGATTGACTTGATTGATAGGGTTATCCAGTGGGGCCAGATCGGGGATCCCTGCCCTCCCCAGCACATTCTTGATCTTGGCTGTGGCATTGGGGGAAGCAGCTTGGAGTTAGCCCGGCGCTTTGGGGCACAGGTTACGGGCATTACCCTCAGCCCCGTCCAAGCCAAGCGGGCTACGGAGCGCGCCCAAGAGGCCGGCCTGAGCAACAAGGTGCGATTTCAGGTGGCCGATGCCCTGGAGATGCCCTTTGCAGACAACACCTTTGATCTGGTGTGGTCTCTGGAAAGCGGCGAGCACATGCCGGATAAGCGGCAGTTTCTGGCCGAGGGCTGGCGGGTCTTGCAACCGGGCGGGCAGGTGATGGTGGTAACCTGGTGCCACCGCGAGGGATCCCTGAGTCGGCAGGATCAACAGCTTTTGCAGAAAATCTACGAGGTGTACTGCCTGCCCTATGTGATCAGCCTCTCCGGCTACGAGGCTCTGGCCCAACAGGTGGGCTTTGAGCAGGTGCGCAGCGCCGACTGGTCGGAGCGGGTGGCCCCTTTCTGGGATGAGGTGATCGCTTCTGCCCGCGACTGGCGCTGGATCTGGGCTTTGCTGCGCAGCGGCTGGGTTACCGTTCGCGGGGCGCTGGGGCTGGGCCTGATGCGTCAGGCTTATGCCACCGGCTTGCTCCGCTTTGGCCTCTTGACTGGGTTCAAACCTGGGGATCAGCCAAGGTAGGGATCCCTTGCTCTCCTTTGGGAGGAGGGGCGCTTGGGGAAATGGGCTCAAAAGTTGGGCTGGGGCGGTGCTGTGCCGGTGAGTTCCAGATACTTTTGCTTCACCGCCTGAATATCCTGCCACATCAACCACTTGGGGCTGCCGGGGGTGCGGTCTGGGTTGCGCAGCAGATAAGCCGGGTGAAAAATGGGCATACACCAGCGTCCCTGCCACTGGATCCATTCCCCGCGGATCTTGGTGATCCCTCGCTTCTCGCCCAAAAGGGAGCGCACCGAAGTGGCCCCCGTGAGCAGAATAATCCAGGGATCCACCAGGCGAATTTGCTCCAACAGATAGGGACGGCAGGCGTCCATCTCCTCCTGGGTGGGCACGCGGTTGTTAGGGGGGCGGCACTTGACCACATTACAGATGTAGGTGTCCTGCTCGGGATCCAGCCCCACCGAAGCCAGGATTTTATCCAGCAATTGTCCCGACTTGCCCACAAAAGGCAGCCCCTGCAGGTCTTCGCTTTCCCCTGGCCCCTCTCCGATGATTAAAATCCTTGCCTTGGGGTTGCCCCGATGCACCACCACATGGGTACGGCTGGCTGCCAAGTCGCAGCGCTGGCATACCAAACAATGCTGCTTCAGTTGCTCCAAATCCCTGTAAGTGCCGGGGGGGATGGACACCTGGGCCGACAGGGGGATCTGATCCCACTGGGGGAGTGTCTCCTCCGCCGGGGCTGGCGGCTCGATGGGATCGTCAAATAGGCTGGGCTGAAGCTCCGGCGGTTTTTTCTTGGCAGCCATTGCAAGTCGAGGTTTCCTTGTGCAGCGATCTTCGACTGCTCCCCCGTCCTTGTCAAGCTCCAGGTCAATTTGCCGGCAGGGGAGAACCTTTACGCCCTGTTAAACTGGGGAAACGAAAACTTGCCTCGGCCTCAGCTCGTCTCTACTCCCTGAGCCTGCCATGCTGCTTTTGTCCAAAGAACTGCCCAACCTGAACTACCGTCATACTCTACAGCGCTTCGACGAGGATTGGCGGGATCCCCTCTCTGCCTTGTTGGGTTGGGGTCGGGCTGCTGGTGCGGACTTGGTGGAGATTTTCCTAGAACGGGGCAATTCCATCAGTTGCCTGGCCGAAGATGACGCCATCACCAGCATCACCCCACGACTCTCCACCGGGGCCGGCGTGCGGGTGTTTCGCGGCTTGGCCGACTGCTACGTCAGCACCAACGATCTATCCTTTGCCGGTCTCAAGGCTGCTCTGGAGAAGGGCCTTTCGCTGATGGGCCTCACCCCTCCCGGCCCCACAGCGCTGGTTTCTGCCATCAACCTGGAGATGCTGCAGGACTACGGCGAGCGTCGCCGCAAAGATGGCTGGTTGAAGGAATGTAGCCCCATTGCGGAGATGGGGGAGATCCTGCTCAAAGCCAACGAGCAACTGGGTCGCCAAGCCCGCCATGTGCAGTCCCGCCGCACCACCTATTTCCGCGATTGGCAAGAGATTCTGGTGGCCTGCAGCGATGGCACCTTTGTGCGGGATGTGCGCCTCACCCAATCCGTGAGCTCTACGCTGCTCTGTGCCGATGGATCCCATCGCGCCTCTGTCAGTCAACGCTCCGGCGGTACGGGGGATCCCGACTTTCTGCGCCGTTGGGATCTGGAGGCCCATAGCCGGGAACTGGCAGAAGCTGCCGGCCAGATGCTCTATGCCGACTACGTGGAATCCGGCACCTACCCGATTGTGATGTCCAACGCTTTTGGCGGCGTTATCTTCCACGAAGCCTGCGGGCATCTGTTGGAAACCACCCAGATTGAGCGCAAAACCACTCCCTTTGCCGACAAAAAAGGCCAGAAAATTGCCCACAAAAACCTCACCGCCTGGGACGAAGGTCTCTCTGAAGGGGCCTTTGGCAGCCTGGATGTGGATGACGAGGGGATGCCCGTCCAGCGCACTTTGCTAATTGAAAAGGGCATTTTGAAGAACTTCCTGGCCGACCGGGCTGGCTCAATGCGCACCGGCCACCCCCGCACCGGCAGCGGTCGCCGCCAAAACTACACCTTTGCCCCCGCCAGCCGTATGCGCAATACCTACATTGCCCCCGGAGATGCAGAATTGGACGATCTTTTTGCTTCTATCGACAAAGGCATCTATTGCAAGCGCATGGGGGGAGGGAGCGTCGGCCCAACCGGGCAATTTAACTTCGCCGTCGAAGAAGCCTATCTCATCGAAAACGGCAAAATTACCAAGCCCCTCAAGGGAGCCACCCTGATCGGAGAAGCCAAAGACATCTTGACCAAAATCTCCATGTGTTCTAAGGACCTCAGCTTGGCAGCCGGGTTCTGTGGCTCCGTCAGCGGCAGCATTTATGTGACGGTGGGGCAGCCCCACATCAAGGTGGATTCCATTACCGTGGGCGGTCGCTAATTCCAGGGATCCATCTCGACATGGCCTATGACAACGTCTGCAAATATCTGGCCGAGCGTTTCCCAGAGCAGTTTGCCCGCTGGCTCATGGGAGAAGTGGCTCGGCCCCGACTCTATCGGAGGTATCCTCACCTATCGGTGCAGCAGGTGGTCAAGGTGCTCCGCACCGCTAACGCGATTGACTTGCGCAAAACGGGGTCGGAGCGAGTTTTCCAGACCTCTTTTCGTCTAGAGAGGCTGAGCCATGAGTTTGATGTCATCCGCCTATGGGAATGTGATTTGAGGGCCGGAGCGGATCGGCAAGCCCTACTGCCTTTTCGGGTTCTGAGCCAGGTGGAAGATCCAGCAGAAACCTTGCGAGAGGTGGTCAGTGAGCTAGAGAGCTTGGCAGACCCCAGTGAGAGAAGGGAATTGGCAGCCGCAACAGCCGTCTTGGCGGGACTAGCATTGGATCGGGGTTTGATTCGACAAATCATGAGGTCTTTGGATATGAGGGAATCGGTGATCTACCAAGAGTGGCGGGCAGAAGCTCTGCGAGAGGGGCTGGAAGAAGGGCGCAAAGAAGGACGCAGAGAAGGACTACAACTGGGCCTGCAACAAGGGCTACAACAAGGATTGCAACAAGGATTACAACAGGGATTGCAACACGGGGAAGCAACGCTGGTTTTGCGGCTGCTCAGGCGGAAGTTGGGATCCCTTGACCCGGCCCTTGAGAATAGGATTTGGGCTTTGTCAACGTCACAACTGGAGGCGCTGGGGGAAGCTCTGTTGGACTTCAGCAGCTCGGAGGATTTAACTGCCTGGCTGGCCCGTCAGCTAGAAACCGCAGGAGCCCCGCTCTCTGCCCACAGGGCAAGGGTCGGGAGGAATGTGAGTAAAATGCAATAAGGCTATGACCCAAGTCCTGACCGTTTCTTGCAAGCTCAAGGTGTCCCAGTCGCAAGCCGCCAAATTGGACGAGACATTGGATGCTTTGTCGCTACGCGACGCTAACGCGAACGGCCAAGCCTTGAACTGGGTCAACCAAAACACACCCGAGAAAGTCGTCAACCCACTGAAACTCCAATCCCTGTGCTACTACGAAATCCGTGCCCGTTTCGGCTTGTCCAGTAATTTGGCAAGGACTACGTCCCGCTTACGCGACCAACAGATATGCAGACGGGTAGCGTCTGCTCGCAAGGTGGCACAACAGAAAAACCGCCCGGTCAAAGCGTTGTCGCTACGCGACGCTAACGCGAACAAGGGTGGCTTCGCTACCTACGACGCTCGTATCTTTTCGTTTCGCGAGAAAGACTGGACGGTGTCGCTGTCGCTACGCGACGCTAACGCGAACACCACGGTGGAGGGTCGAGAACGCTTTGAGCTGGCGATTGGTCATTACCAGAGAGAACAGTTGGCAGGCTCCAATCCCAAAAAGACCTCCGGTCCGCTGACGCGAACGGCCACTCTGGTCAAGCGCAAAGACGGTTCCTACTCCATCCAGATTTGCGTGGAAGCAAAGTTACCGGAACAGCAGAACACCGCTCAGGTGGTAGGCGTGGACTTGGGAAGGACAGATATTGCCCATACGTCAGAGGGGGACAACTGGAATGGACAGCAGTTGAACA
>NZ_JANSIL010000215.1:0-5140 GCF_047462015.1 Synechococcus sp. R5-13
ATCAAAGCGCATTCCTCCCGGCACTGACCCTACGGGTACAGTGCGGGGCTCCTGCGATTTCTAGCTGAGCTGACCAAGCGGCAGAAGGGAAATCTCACTTATTGTTAGCAGGCTGGCTGGGGAATCCTACTGGCGCTACCGTGGTTTTGGGTTGTGTTCACAGCGGGTCAGCAGCGGGCCGGCACAGCTTACTCTACCCAAAAAGGTGCACGTGGGATCTTCACCAAGTGCTGGGGTAAGCTACCCTGTCTGTTGAACTTATTCCGGCAGTCTGTCTGGGTGAAAGATGCTGAGATATCGGCATTAGCGGCCCAAAAGGTTCGGTTCCCAGATTGCCTCTGGGTCTACTTCAAGCTGTTCTGCCTCAATCCCTATGGTTTCCTCTGACCTCAAGCGCTGGCTGGATAACTTCCTGATTGCCGTTGTCTTTCTGGTGTTCGCCGGGTTTGTCTGGTTTGTCTTTTCCGTAACTGGGGCTTTTCTTGGGATCCCACTGGGCTACAAACTTTGGATGCGGCTCTGGCTGCCTTTGTTTCAGCCGGCTTTGGGGATCCTGATGGCCGGGGCGGTGGTGAGCGGAGTGTGGGGCTGGCTGGAAAAACGCCGCTCCCAATAATCGTGATCATCACCAGAACTGAAGATCCGGTGGCGCAGGGGAGCCCCAGACTGGCTCTATACTGGAAACGTATCTAAATGTTGAGCACCTGAGGCGGTCTGGCGTCGTGTTTGTTCTGTCCGGCTACGAGTATTTGCTGGTTTTCCTGATCCTCTGCTCTCTGCTGCCGGTTTTGGCTCTGGGGGCTTCTGCACTCTTGGCGCCAAAGCGGCGGGGATCCCTGCGGCGCAGCACTTACGAGTCGGGCATGGAGCCGTTTGGGCAAGCCTGGATCCAGTTCAACATTCGCTACTACATGTTCGCACTGGTCTTCGTCATTTTCGATGTAGAGACGGTGTTCCTCTATCCCTGGGCAGTGGCGTTTCACCGCTTGGGGCTGTTGGCCTTTGTGGAGGCCCTGATTTTCATCGCCATCCTTGTGGTGGGTCTTGTGTACGCCTGGAGAAAAGGAGCATTGGAATGGTCATGACGTCTGAGAAATCGCAAGTCTTGTTTCCGGGGGCTGCCCCCCAGGTGACTACCGACCTCTCCAACAACGTCGTTCTGACGACGGTGAACGACCTGTACAACTGGGCTAAGATGTCCAGCCTCTGGCCGCTGCTCTACGGCACCGCCTGCTGCTTCATCGAGTTTGCCGCCATGCTGGGATCCCGCTTCGACTTCGACCGCTTTGGCCTGCTGCCTCGTTCTTCGCCGCGCACGGCTGATTTGATCATCACGGCAGGTACGGTCACCATGAAAATGGCGCCGGCGTTGGTCAAGCTTTACCAGCAAATGGCTGAGCCGAAGTACGTGATCGCCATGGGGGCCTGCACCATCAGCGGTGGCATGTTCAGCTCCGATTCCTACACGGCAGTGCGGGGGGTGGACAAGCTGATCCCGGTGGATGTGTACATTCCCGGCTGCCCTCCTCGTCCAGAAGCGATCATGGATGCCATTGTCAAGCTGCGCAAGAAGATCGCCGCCGAGGACATGCGGGAACGAGGCCGTCTGCAGCAAACCCACCGCTACTACACGGTTAAGCACAACCTCAAGCCTGTGCCGGAGATCATCACCGGCAAGTATCTGGAGAGCGAGACCCGCCAAGCTCCCCCGCCAGAACTGGCTGCGGCCATCGGCCTGCCGGTGCCCCCGGCTTTGCAAACTGCCGACTTTAAGCAGGCGGAACAGCAGCTCAAAGCCTTGCAGGGAGGAGTGTGAGATGGCAGAGGAAAATGCCCAGGAAAAACAAGCGCCGCCATCCGCAGGCGAGCAGTCGGAACCCTTGGTGACGTTGGAGCGGGGCCCGGTTTCCCAGTTTCTGGCCGACAACGGCTTCGAGCACCAGTATTTGGGGAGAGACGCAGCGGGGGTAGAGCTGTTGGAGGTGGAGCGGGACTTTCTCCTACCCTTGTGTACCGCCCTCTATGCCTACGGCTTTAACTACCTGGAGTGTCAGTGCGGATATGACCTGGGGGCAGGGCAGCCACTGGTCAGCCTTTACCACCTGATCAAGCTGTCAGACGGGGCGGATCGCCCTCAGGAGGTGCGGCTCCAGGTAAAGTTGCCTCGCCAGGATCCACGGCTGCCTTCCGTATACTGGATTTGGAAGTCGGCGGATTGGCAGGAACGGGAAACCTACGACATGTATGGCATTGTTTTCGAGGGACACCCGAACCTGAAGCGGATTTTGATGCCGGAAGACTGGATAGGGTGGCCCCTGCGCAAGGACTACATCACGCCTGATTTTTATGAGCTGCAGGATGCCTACTGATTGGGGATCCCTGACCTGGTGAGCAGCGTTGAATAGGATGGGTTGAGATGTGGCCTTTTTTGCTCTTGGCAATCTACGCAGGAGGAGTTTGGTACTCGGCCCGCAAGGCGGATCGCATCTATTCGGGCTCCGGGAAGTGGGTGGTATCGGCCCTCTGGCCTGTGTTGTTGGTCTCGAACCGTCAGTTTCGCCAAAATTGGCGTCGTCCCCTGAACAAGTAAGTTGAGTGAGTCTGGATCCCTGGAATCCTCACCTGTGATCGCTCCTGAGCAACACCTACGCGACCCGAGTCTTTCTCTATCGACACCTCAGGCCACGCAGAAGTTGCGGGAGTTGATTGTCAGCCGCATTCGCGCTCAGGGACCGGTGACCTTTGCCCAGTTTATGGAGTGGGCTCTCTACGAGCCAGGGTTGGGCTATTACGAGCGGGGATCCCCGATTGGCCCCGACTACCTCACCTCTCCCCACCTGGCGGCGGACTTTGCCCAACTGTTGGCAGAGCAGATCCTTCAGTTCTGGCACATTTTGGGATCCCCCCCTGACTTCAAGGTCATCGAGATGGGGGCGGGCAGCGGTCGCCTGGCCCAGGATTGGCTGACCTACGTGCGCTCCGCTAACCCCCCTTTTTGGCAGGCACTGGAATATGGGATCCTGGAGCGTTCTGCCCATCTGCGGCAGCTCCAACAGGAGCGGTTGGCCCCTTTTGGGGAGAAGGTGCGCTGGTTGGATTGGGACGGGATCCCGGATAACTCAGTTACAGGCTGCTTTTTCTCCAATGAGCTGGTGGATGCTTTTCCGGTGCATCGGGTGCAGGTACAGGATGGGGCTTTGCGGGAAATCTATGTCGATTGCAGCGAGGCTGCAGAAGCCAACTTCCGGGAAGTGCTGGGGGATCTGTCCACTCCTGAGCTGAGGGAGTATTTTGCCCGCTTGGGGATCCCTGTAGAAACCTATCCGTCGGGCTACCAAACCGAGGTGAACCTGAAAGCCTTGGAGTGGCTGCAGCTGCTGGCCCGTAAGCTGCGGCGAGGCTACGTGCTCACCATCGATTACGGCCACACCGCCCAGCGCTACTACAGCCCCCACCGCGCCCAAGGTACGCTCCTGGCCTACCGACAGCACGGCAGCTACACGGATCCCTATGTTCGGGTGGGATCCCAGGATCTCACCGCTCATGTGGACTTTACCACCCTAGAGCAAGTGGGAGAATCTCTGGGGCTAAGATGCCTGGGGTTCACCCGGCAGAGCAACTTTTTGGTGAACCTGGGATTGACCGAGCGGCTGGCTGCCCTCAGCCAAATGGGGAGCTCGGTTGGCGGCGAAGCTGTGGATGTGGGCCAAGTTTTGCGGCGGCGATCCGCTCTTCATGCGCTGCTGGATCCCATGGGGTTGGGGGGCTTTGGGGTATTGGTGCAGGCTAAGGGCCTGACCCCCTCAGAATATGCTCATCCTCTGCGGGGCTTTGGCGAGCCAGAGCTGTGAACCGTTTCGGTGCTATTGGGATGAGATGTCTGCCCCTACCGGCTACCGTTGCCTTCCATCGATGCCAGTTCTGCCATTGCTCTGGCGCTATCTTCCAGGTTGTCGATTCGCTCCTCGAGGGTTGCAAAGACTTCGTCATATTTGTCGGCCCATGCGACGCCGGCGGCAGTTTTGGTCATGCGGGCCGAGCCAAGAGATACGTCTGAAGATCCTTTCGCGGGCATAGGTGACCGTTTAATGGAGTTACTAGAGCCTGTTGACCGACAAGCCTGGGTTAAGCGGGCAATATCCTGCTTCAGGAGATTCTGTTTTGATTGGAGTTGTTCTACCTTGGCTATGCCCTCCTCAAGGGACTGAATGAGTTTCTGTTTCTTGGCTTGTAAATCTCCAATCGAGGCTTTCAGACTTTGCTCTTCTGCGCGTAACTGAGAAAGCCGTTCTTTTTGAGATTGGATCTGGGTCTCCATCTCCTCAAAATGGAGCTGAGCAGTTTGAGCTTGCGAATGAGCATTCTCATGAGTTTTGGCAGCAGCCACCCCCTTCTGCTGGACTTTTGCCCAATCTTCAAGGGCAGCACGCAGACTGGCCAACTCGTTTTGCAATTGCTGTAGGTCTGAAGGAGTGATTTCGTTTTGCTTCTGTCGATTTTCGAGGTGCTGCAGAAGCTGGATTTTGGCTTTGGCCTCGCTCCCAGATAGAGCAGAAGCCACATAGCCCGTCATCCCCGTGGCCAAACCTGCTGCTCCCGCCTGCCACAGGGATCCTCCCGCCCCAAGGCCACCAATAGCCACCGTAACTCCGGCCAACGCGGGAAAGGCAGTTATCCAAAGCTGGCGGCAGGAGAAAGGCAACATCATCGACCCCAGGGTGGAAGAGGAGATTGTCTTGAAGATTGTTTTGACCATAGGTAATGTTTGGGTAGGTTTTCTCTCACTCACAACTCCTCTTTTTTTAAGGAGAAAGGGGAGCTAGAACCAACACAAAGAACAAAGAACGCCTTAGAGACAATTTTACTGCACTATTTCACTGCACTTCATCACTGCACTTCAAGATGACTCTGGTGTACTGCTGAGGTTACAGTTCTTTACGCCATCCCTCCAGTATGGCCACAACTACAAGTCAATCGCCACTCTAAACCTGCAAGAGCCACTTCAGCTAGAAATTGCAGGAGCCCCGCACTGTACCCGTAGGGTCGGTGTCGGGAGGAATGCTATAATAATACTGCGGACACCAGAAACGGTTGTTTAAGGCACTGGTAACGGTCGATTGGGGGTGCTGTAAACCACCCC
>NZ_JANSIL010000216.1:0-9733 GCF_047462015.1 Synechococcus sp. R5-13
AACAAACAGAATGCTATCGCTGCATAGTTGAACAGTGATGTTCAGCAGTGTTCAGCGTAAATGTATCAGAGTGCGGAACCGGGGACTTGAACCCCGATGGCATTGCTGCCACTAGAACCTGAATCTAGCGCGTCTACCATTCCGCCAGTTCCGCGGCGATCTACAAGTGTGCCCAAAGCAGGGGATCCCTGTCAAGGCTGGCAAAAGGGATCCCTTGCCGGCGGCTCTATCTGTGCTAAGCTCTGCTGCGCACAAGATTAAAGCCGATAACGCTGACCTTGGCCGACTTTACCTTCACCTGCGAGGGCACCTGCCCCCATACCCAAGCGCGGGCGGGATACTTCGTCACCCCCCACGGCGGGATCCCAACCCCTTGCTTTATGCCGGTGGGAACTTTGGCCAACGTGAAAACCCTCACCCCCGCCCAGCTCAAGGAAACGGGCGCCCATATTATTCTCAGCAACACCTATCATCTCCACCTGCAACCTGGCGAAAGCATCATTCAAGCGGCAGGGGGGCTACACCGCTTTATGGGCTGGTCGGGCCCCATCCTCACCGACTCAGGGGGCTTTCAGGTCTTTAGCCTCAGCGCCATTCGCCAAATCAACGAGGAGGGAGTGACGTTCCGCTCTCCTCTCGATGGCCGCATCATTCACTTCACCCCAGAGCTATCCATCCAGATTCAAAATGCCTTGGGTGCCGATGTGATCATGGCCTTCGACGAGTGCCCGCCCTACCCTGCCAGCCCTGAGGAAGTGGAAGCAGCGGTGCGGCGAACCACCCAGTGGCTGAAACGGTGCGTGGAAGCCCATCGCCGCTCGGATCAGGCTTTGTTTGGCATTGTGCAGGGGGGAGTTTACCCTGAGCTGCGCCGGCGGGCGGTGGAAGAGGTCTGTCGGTTGGATCTGCCGGGCTATGCCATTGGCGGGGTGAGTGTGGGGGAGCCGGTCGAGTTTATGCACGCCGTTGTGCGGCAAACAGCCCCTCTACTGCCGGCAGATCGCCCCCGTTATCTCATGGGGGTGGGCACCTATGCCGAGATGCGGGCCGCCGTGGCCGCCGGAGTGGATTTGTTTGACTGCGTGATCCCCACCCGTTATGCCCGCCATGGCACGGTGATCAGCCGGGGCAAACGCTGGAACATCAAAAATGCCGAGCACCGCCGCAGCCTGGATCCCATCGATCCCGACTGTCCCTGCTACACCTGCCGCCACTTTAGCCGCGCCTACTTGTGTCACCTCATCCGCGCGCAAGAGATCCTGGGCTACACTCTGCTCTCCATCCACAACATCACAGAGCTGATGCGCTACACCCAAAAGATGCGCCAGGCCATCTTGGAAGGCCAATTTCATGAGCACTGGGATCCCTGGAGCTAAGCCGGCCGGGAGATTTGTCTGGAAGCATCTGATCCATTTTGGTAGAATAAGTACATGGGATAGTACGTGCATATACTTAAGCTATCCCATGCAGTTCCAGGAAGGAGTCAGATCATGGCTATCCGAACCCTCAGCAGCGTGATTGAACAGCACATCGCCGGCCTTCCGGGCTTGATTGCTGTTTTGATAGGGCGGGCCACTGATGGTGCTACAGTAGCCAAAGTAACCTACGTCAGCGATTCCCAAGAGGAGCAAGCCCTAGAACGTTTGGGCACCTACGCCGGCGACCTGTTGCAGGCCAATAGCCGCCTTTGTCAAACCGTCAGCCCCGACCAAGAGGCGGACTACCTCTTGGCAGGTACTCCGGCGCTGCGGGTTGTCATCAAAGCGTTTCCCAAAAGCCCCTACTTTGTCTTGTTTCTGACCCGTTCCATCACCGACCTGAAAGCGATTTCAGACCGGATTAAGGCCATCTTGATCGACGGAAAACCGCTGCTGCCCCCTGTGCAGGACAGCACTATGTCTGTGGCTCAGGCTTTGATGGACTATGCCAAGCGCTACGCTCCGGATCCCAACTTTGTGGCCCTGCGCCTGTCTTTGAAAACGGGCCTAGACCGCAACCGTCTCGAAAAGGGCACCCTGACCCGACAGGAGCTGCGCATTCTTTACAAAGCGGTAGCAGATCTTTTGGGCCGAGAGCGTCTGCCTATTGCCATGCCGGCCTGAGTAGTTCAAAATAGCTAGCAAGCTTTGTCCAGGGGTAGTTGCTACACCTGGAAGGCTTTTTTAGGTTTACTTTAAGTTTATTTGCTCGCGCTTAAACCCTTTCATCTCGACTGCGACCGCAGGCTCGTCTCTTGAAGGCTGAGTTTGGGGGACGGGCAATCTCTTGCAATCTCAATCTCTATCTGGAGGCAAACTGGTGACCATACGTACCCTTATCAGTGTGGTTGAGCAGCACATTGCCGGTCTTCCAGGCTTGATCGCAGCTTTGGTGGGGCGAGTAACCGATGGCGTTGCAGTGGCTAGGGTTGCGTACACCAACGATGTGCAGGAGGAAATCTCTCTGGAACAGTTGGGCAACTACGCGGCTGACTTGATACAGGCCAACAATCGCCTCTGCCAGTCGGCAAGCGCTGACCAAGAGGCGGACTACCTTTTGGCAGGTACTTCGGCGTTGCGGGTTGTCATCAAAGCGTTTCCCAGAAGCCCCTACTTTGTCTTGTTTCTGACCCGCTCCACCACCGACCTTAAGGCGATTTCAGAGCGTATCAAAGCCATCCTAATTGATGGAAAACCATTGTTGCCCCCTGTTCAGGACACCACTGCATCCACTGCTCAGGCTTTGATGAGCTACGCCAAGCGCTACGCCCCGGATCCCAACTTTGTGGCCCTGCGCCTCTCTTTGAAAACGGGTCTGGATCATAGCCGCCTCGAAAAGGGCGCCCTGAGCCGTCAGGAGCTGCGCATTCTCTACAAAGCGGTAGCAGATCTTTTGGGCCGAGAGCGTCTGCCTATTGCCATGCCAGTTTGAGTAGTCGAGAATGGCTGGCGAGCTTTGTCTGAGGGCAGTTGCTGCGCTTGTGGGATCCCCTATTGTTTATCTGAGTTCACTTGCCTATGCTTGAGCATCTACATCTCGACCGCAACCGCAAGCTGATCTCCCTGTTTGGAGAGCCGGTTATCTTCCACTGCCATCACTACAACCTCTTCCTGCAGCAGACTATTGAAGATCCCGACTGGATCGATGGAGTAGGGATCCTGCGCACGGCAGCCCAGGAGATCTTTTACAGTCTTCTGTACGGAGCTTTCAAGGCTCTTGGCATTCAGGAGACCCAAGAGCGCCTGGCAGTAGCAGCTCAGATCTTCAGTTTTTTAGGATTTGGGCGGCTGGCGTTTGAGGTGACACCTTCAGGCGGGGAAGTGCAGCTTACCCATTCTCACTATGCAGAAGGTTGGCTGAGCAAGTACGGGGATCAGGTCAACCGCACACGTCCCATTGACCACTTGGCGGTGGGCTATGTGGCGGCAGCTCTGGATGCCACGTTTGGCGAGCTGGGAAGCTACGGGGCAGAAGAAACGGAGTGTATGGCCGTTACGCGCAAGGATCACTGCGTGATCCAGGCCACTCGGCTGCCGCGGCCCCAGTTGTTGACTCCCAGTCCAGGGATGGGCAAGTTGATCGAGCAGCCGCTCCAGTTCCCCCGGCCCACAACAGCAGTGGACTACGATGCGGTCAACGAAGCTCTGTGGGGCTTGCCTTTGGCCGGAGATGAGCGGGGGCAAATTCGCGCGTTTAACGTGTTGCTAACGCGCATGCCTGCCAACTACTACAACCGCATTCAATATCGCTTTTTACAGGAGCTGAAGGCGGTGCAGGCTGAGCTGATGGGGGTGGGGGAAGCTCTTATCCGCGAGTCGGGGCATGTTTGTGTCTTCTACACCTTCGGCAACATCATGGAATCGGTGGAGTGGGAAACCCTGGTGGGGCCGATGCTGGAGAAGGACACGGACTGGATCCACGGCGGCTATGCGGTGGCCAGCAGCCTGGGGTGGGGTCGCTGGCAGGCTTTGGAGGTGGTGAGTGGCCAGTCTTGCCGGGTGGCCATTGATGGCAACTACGAAGCCAACTACTTTTTGGCTTCCTACCCACGGGCAGAAGATCCCGCCTGCTATTTTGCCCAAGGGGCGGTGCCGGCGATGATGAATCTGGTCTACAACGGCAACATCCAGCAGAAGCCGGTTTTGGATCAAGTCTTCTACAACCGCCTCTTCCAGCGGGGTGGGCTCTTCCACGGCCAGGAGACCAAGGCCAGAGAGAAGGGGGATCCCTGGTGCGAGTTCTACGCCGCTCGCGTCAGCGGGACGGAGTCCTTGCGGGTGTAGGGATCCATGCAGGTGCGTGTCCTCAGGCGGCGGGAGTGTGGGGCTGGGTGGGCCACCGACCTGCTGCTGCCACGTTGCCTTGTCTGGTCAGAGGTAGAGGCTCTGGCCCAGGAATGGGGAGCCGCTTGTCGCTGTTTTCAAGGGCAACTGGTGTGGCTGGATCTGCCCTCAGGCCGGATTACGGCTTCACTGCGGGTGCCCCGCCTGACGTTGCGACTCCACGATGCTAACGCTGAGGCGCAGATCTTAAATCGTTTGCAGCAGTTGGCCAAGTCTTCTGGTTCCCAGACAGAGGAGAGTTGAGGGCAAGCCTGGCGCGAACATCCTATCCTGCCATGGCAAAGAGGGCGCTCCAGTCGCGGTTGGGCACACCCGGCTTGGCGATGATCTCAAGGATGCGATTTTGGGCGGCGGGCTGGAATAAACTTTCGACGGCCACTTGGGCTACCTTCGTGCGGGGGATGCTGCCGTCAAAGAGGGTATCCGCCTTGGATAGGACAATGCCATCGTCGTTGTCTTGGTTTTTTAGGCCCCCCGGTCGAACGATGGTGTAGGTGAGGCCGCTTTTTTGCAGATATTCTTCCGCCCGTTTTTTCCACACTAGGATCAGCCAAAACAAATTGAGGGGGTGGAACAACTGAGACACGCACAGAGAAGAAATCAAAACAAAGTGTTGGATCCCTTTGGCTTTGGCCACATCTACCAGGTTCTTGGTGCCTTCATAATCCACTCGGTAGGGCTGAAAGGGATCCCAACTGGGCCTGGCCCCGGTGGCACAGAACACCACTGTGCATCCTTCCATGCCTGTCTCCAGCGTGGCCGGATCCAGCACATCCCCCACCACCACTTCCGCTTCGGGGGGCAAAACCCGAGCGGCCAGCTCGCGGCTGCGCACCAGCGCCCGTACCGGGATGTCGCGGCCCACCAACTCTTTGACAATGCGGCGTCCGGTTTCTCCTGTAGCCCCTGCAACAAAAGCCTGCATAAGTTTCTCCTGCAAAGCTGTTTATACCCGGTGTAGCTGTTTGAGGATTTGCGGTGGCCCCATAAGCCATTATCTTCCCAAAATCGGCCTCAGGTTCCCTCTTTTCCATGACAGGATGGTAGGGATCCCGCCCCCCGGTGCATCAGATGGTTGCCCAAGCTGCTCCTACTGCCTACGAGGCCCAAACCCAAGCTCTTGCCCAATCTCTGTTCGCCTCTCTTTCGGGAGAGAAGCGATCCCTGCTGGCCCAGTGGCGGGATCAACTGCGCTGGGAGGACAAGCTGCTGGCCTGGGCGATGGAGAACCCCCACCTGCGCACCCAGTTGTTCCGCTTGATCGATGTCTTGCCCAGCTTGAAAAGCAAGGCTGAGGTGGCCCGCCATTTGCAGGAGTATCTCTTGGATCCGGCAGTAGAGTTGCCGGGGATGCTGAAGAGCCTGCTCAACTTCGCAGACCCCGACTCCCTGCCAGGACAGTTGGCTGCCAGCACTCTCACCGCTGCTGTGGAAGCTCTGGCCCGCCGCTATATTGCCGGAGAAACTCTACAGCAAGTCAGCAAAACTCTGGAAGCTCTGCACCGGCAGGGTATGGCTTTCACGCTGGATTTGCTGGGGGAAGCCGTCATCACCGAAGCGGAAGCCCAATCCTATCTGGATCGCTATCTGCAGGTGATGGAGCATTTGGCAAAGATGGTCAAAACCTGGCCACAACCGCAGCCGGTGCCGCAAGTGTCGGTGAAGCTGACAGCCTTCTATTCCCAGTTCGATCCCATCGATCCCCTGGGGGCCAAAGCCAGAGTGGGGGAACGGATTCGCATCCTGTTGCGCCGGGCAGAAGCTCTGGGAGTCGGGATCCATTTCGATATGGAGCAGTACCGCTACAAATCCCTCACCCTGGCCATTTTGCAGGAGCTGCTGCTGGAGCCGGAGTTCAAAAGCCGCACCGACGTTGGCCTGACGCTGCAGGCCTACCTGCGGGATAGCTACACCGATCTGCAAAACCTGATCGCCTGGGCCAAAGAGCGGGGATCCCCGGTGACGGTGCGCTTGGTCAAGGGGGCCTACTGGGATCAAGAGACCATCCTGGCGGCGCAAAAGCACTGGCCACAGCCGGTTTACAACAGCAAGTCTGCTACCGACGCCAACTTCGAGCGCATGACCCAGCTTTTGTTGGAGCACCACACCCATCTCCACGCCGCCATCGCCAGCCACAATGTGCGCTCTCAGGCCAAAGCCATTGCCATCGCCCAAGCGCTGGAGGTGCCCCAGTCTGCTTTTGAACTGCAGGTGCTCTATGGCATGGCCGATCCCCTGGCCAAGGCCTTGGTGCAGAAGGGACAGCGGGTGCGGGTGTACTGCCCCTACGGGGAGCTGCTGCCGGGTATGGCCTACCTGATCCGGCGTTTGCTGGAAAACACCGCCAACACCTCTTTCCTGCGGCAAAGCGTTCAGGGCTACAACCCCGAGCAGCTGTTGGCCCCGCCGGTCTTGGACGAGGGATCCGTTTTCCAGGCTCCTTCTCTCTCGTTTGCCGCCGCTCCCGATACGGATTTCAGCCAGCCCCAGCAGCGGGATCCCTTTTTTCAGGCATTGGACGAGATCCGGCCTCAACTGGGTCAGAGGGTTCAGCCCTGGATTGCCGGAGAATATCGCCCCACCCGACAAGCCATGCTCTCCCTCAACCCTGCGGATCCTGAACAGGTGGTGGCGGAAATTGGGTTGACCGAGCCGGAACAGGTGGAGCAAGCCTTGGCAGCGGCCCAAGCCAGCTTCCCCAGCTGGAGGCGCACCCCCGTTGCCGTGAGGGCGGGGATCCTGCGACGGGTGGCGGAGCAAATCGAGGCCCAGCGGGCGGAGCTGGCTGCCTGGATGGTGCTGGAGGTGGGCAAGCCCATTGCCCAGGCCGATGGGGAAGTTTCCGAGGCCATCGATTTTTGCCGCTACTACGCCCAACAGATGGAGGCTCTGGAGCGGGGACGGGAGTGCAACCTGCCCGGCGAAACCAACCATTACCACTACCAGCCCCGCGGTGTGGCGGTGGTGATCGCCCCCTGGAACTTCCCCCTCTCCATCCCCTGTGGCATGACAGCGGCGGCTTTGGTGGCCGGAAACTGCGTGCTCCTCAAACCGGCGGAGCAATCTTCGCTGATCGCCGCCAAACTGGCGGAGTTTATCCTCAAGGCCCTTGCCGAAGCTGGGATCCCGGAGGGTGTCTTTCAATTCCTGCCGGGGGTGGGCGAAGCCATTGGCCCCCTGTTGGTTCAAGACTGGCGGGTGCACCTGATTGCCTTCACCGGATCCCAGGCGGTGGGCTGCCAAATCCTCGCCCAAGCCGCGCAACTGCAGCCGGGCCAGCACCACATCAAGCGGGTCATTGCCGAGATGGGGGGCAAAAACGCCATCCTCATCGACGAAAGCGCCGACCTGGATCAGGCGGTCAAAGGAGTGGTCAACTCCGCCTTTGGCTACAGTGGCCAGAAATGCTCCGCCTGCTCGCGGGCGATCGTTTTGCAGTCCATTCACGACCTGTTCTTGGGGCGGCTCATCGAGGCGGTGCGCTCTTTAAATGTGGGGGATCCAGCCCACCCCAGCACCCAAGTTGGCCCGGTCATCGATGCAGAGGCCCAAGCTCGCCTGCAACAGGCCATTCAATCGGCTAAGGCTGATGCCCGCCTCGACCTCAGCCTGCCCGTGCCGGAAAAAGGCTACTTCGTCGGCCCCACTGTGTTCAGCCAGGTGGATCCCCAGTCAGAGCTGGCGCAGCGGGAGCTGTTTGGCCCGGTTTTGGCGGTGATCTCAGCGCCGGACTTTTCTTCTGCTCTGCAGATGGCCAATGCCACCCCCTACGCCCTCACCGGCGGTCTCTACAG
Organism: Synechococcus sp. R5-13; assembly: GCF_047462015.1. Lineage (NCBI taxonomy): Bacteria > Bacillati > Cyanobacteriota > Cyanophyceae > Synechococcales > Synechococcaceae > Synechococcus > Synechococcus sp. R5-13. Next base: position 8,117 of record NZ_JANSIL010000216.1, read on the forward strand.
CCGCACCCCTTCCCACATTCAACAGGCTCGCCAGGACTTTGCCGTCGGCAACCTCTACATCAACCGCGAGATCACCGGGGCGTTGGTGGAGCGGCAGCCCTTCGGCGGCTTCAAGCTCTCCGGCGTGGGATCCAAAGCCGGCGGCCCCGACTACCTGCTGCAATTTTTAGAGCCGCGCACCGTAACCGAAAACACGCAACGGCAGGGCTTTGCTCCCATCGAGGGATCCTGAGGATAGGGCTTGGGAAAGCTCATTGGACAGGCTTGGCCACATCCCCAACCTTGAAGCCTGCCCCGCCGAGAATGCGTCCCACACTGGAGCTGTCATCCACCTCCGTCAGTTGGACCTGTCCGGCTGGCTCAGTCAATTTGCGCAAGACTGTCCCCGTGGCCGGATCCTTCACCTCGCGGACGACGCGCTCCACAGAAAGAATCAATCCCACCCGATAGCCATCGCGGCTGCCCTTGTTCAGGATCACCTGGTTGCCGTAGACATCCGCCACCAAGGCGTCAACCGTTGGCAGAGAGCGAGGCTGAGCTGCCAAGCGCCCGGCAAAACCGGCCAACTGCTGGGCAATTTGCTCCACCGCTTGTTGGCTTGCCAATACCAACAGCTTCTCTTCGTTGCTGGTGGCGGATCCCCCGCCAAAGCCGGCAACCGTGACCGTGCTATCCGACTGGCTGGCGTTGCCTTTGCCCTCGACCACGGCCAAGATCTCGGCAGTACTGGTGCTCACCAAGCGGGCATTCAGCTGCACGTTGGCATCGGCATCCACTGACTCAGCGCCCACCGCCAGCGGGAAGCTGCCGAAGGGAGTTAAGACCGGTGCCCCACCCCCAGAACGGCGCACAGACACATCAAACTGGGTCACACTGCCGAGGATCACCGCATCGACCCCTAGGATCCGGCCTACCTGAGCAGCGGTGTTGGCATCCAGTCGACCGGATAGACCCAGGTTCTGCTCGGCCAAGATCGCGTCCAGCCGCGAGCGCTCGATGACGGAAAAGGTGCCATCTCTCACCAGCCGATCCACCAACAGGTCGCTCACCCCCCGCGAAGCCTCGCGGAAGCTGTAGGGATTGCTGAGGCTGCTGAAATCAAAGTCCAAGACTGCAATCCGAGGACGGGATGTGGGTTGCGGCGCTTGTCCCACCTGTCTGGGGGCAGAGAGGGTGCAGCGAATGTCTTGGGGAAATTGCTGGCAGAGGGCTGGATTGGCGGATTGGGCCACCACCGGGATCCCTGTCCAGCCTAGGCTTACCAAAGGGATCCCGAACAGCAAAACGGAAGAGAGGTTGCGCATGGTTAAACGATCTCCTAGATCTGGGAAGTGGCCACAGTTACTCTCAGCTTGCACCCAAAAGAGCTTCAGGGCGGTGACCGGTATCACCTGGCAGCTAAGGGCTAAGGATCCTGACGTCGCCTGTTCCCAGAAGATGCCCTACACTCTACCGACTACAAGGTTGTTGAAAAAAGGGATTGAGAAGGTTTGTATAGAAGAGTTGACAAATCTCAACCCTGTTGAGCAAAGGTACTCGCTCTCTGCAATTGACATCCTCCCCGGCCTGAAGGCCGGAGATTCCTACCACGCTACGCATGGATGGCTCCTTGCGCAG
>NZ_JANSIL010000217.1:0-4351 GCF_047462015.1 Synechococcus sp. R5-13
GACTGACCAGAGAAGGCTTGACGGGGCCGCCCTCATCCTGGAGACCAGGCACCCTTGCCCCCAGCCTCTCTCTCACCTGCTCAGGATTTGCTTCCTCAGCCACCGACTCGGACAGTTGCAAGCGACTGGCCGAAGAAGACCGAGCCAGAACCGTTGGGCCCTCACAGGGACTGATCAACCCCAGCTTGGCCAGACGGGCGCAGGCATAGCGCACCTCCAACAAGTCGGCCCCCAATGCCCGTGCCAGGTCGGCCAGCTTGCGGGAAGGGGAGACCTGCTCCAAGATCGACCACTCCAGCGCAGAAAGCTTGAACAGAGGCAGTTCGGTGCTGGTACGCCAAAAGCAACTATCGGGTTCGGGCAGGTCTTTTTCGGGGCGCTGGTCTAGCTTGAGCTGCTGCAGGGCTTCCAGGACGGCAGCGGTGGCGCTTTTGCTGAGGCCAGTCATTTCTCGGTAGGGCATGGGCACGTTGGGCAGGAAGCTGAACTGTCCGGATTCGAGGGCAAAGAGGCTGTAGAGTCCCACCTGCAGTTGATGGCGAAAGAGCTTGGCCAAATCTACGGGCGAGATCAACCCTTGCCGCTGCAGGCAACGCCCCAGAGGCTCCTCCAAGCCCCTAGCGACCAACTGGCTGACCACCTGCTCGTCCACCAAGCCAAAGCGCGTCAGCAGGCTTTCCAAACGATGCTTTTCTTCAGGGGTGAGGGCGGCGACCACCCGACCTTGGTAAAACCAAATCCGCTGAATGCCATTGGGTGCCCAGATGGATAATTGCCCTGCTTTCTTACCCTTTTCCATTAAATGCAACAGGTCGCATAAGGAAAATTCCTGAAGATCTCCAAGCATCGCCATACTTTTGCTCCCTTCACCGCTGCAAGATGCGCTTTCTCAGTATTTTCACGGTTTTTGCTTTGCTAAGTAAGAAACCAGAAGATGCGCTTACAGCTTGGTTTCGGTCTAATCTTACAACCAAATCCTCAAAAGTTAAAGCGGATTAATCTTTTTAATCAAATGTAATCGAAGTTGCCGAATTTTTGGCTTGGACGCAGCGGAAATTGTGTCAGAAGCTCGGTAAAACCTCGGAAGACTTAACGATCGATACTTAGTCATTCGTAATTTTTAACACTTTTTTAGCTGCGGCTACTCGAAGATCTACGGGGTACAAAAGTTCGCCTCAAAAGGAGTGAATTGAGGATTACACTGAGGGAACTCAAGGCCATGAGACCCCCAGCGATTGCCGGGCTAAGCCCAATGCCAAAGGGGGGTAGGAGCACGCCTGCTGCCACCGGGATCCCTACCAGGTTGTAGCCGACAGCCCAGAGGAGATTTTGCTGGATCTTGCGGAAGGTGGCGCGGCTGAGGCGGATAGCTTCCACCACATCCCAGAGGCGGTTGCGCATCAGAATGATATCGGCGGTCTCAAGGGCGGCATCGGTAGCGGAATGCAGGGCGATGCCCACATCGGCTTGGGCCAAAGCCGGAGCGTCGTTAATGCCATCTCCCACCATGGCAACTCTCTGGCCTTGGGTCTGCAGGTCGCGGATGACTTGAGCTTTGTCTGCCGGGTGAACCTCGGCGATAACGCGGATCCCGGGCACTTGCAGAGCTTCGGCTACCTGCTTGGCCACCTCAGCCCGATCGCCAGTAAGCAGCATCACCTGCAAGCCCATCTTTTGCAGTTGTCGCAGTGTTGCCTGCGCATCAGGCCGCAAGGGATCCTGGGCTGCCAGCAGCCCCACCAAGGATCCCCCTAGAGCCACACCCACCACTGTTTTGCCGGCTGCCAGTAGCGCCTCGGCCTGGGCCTGCGCCTCTGGGGAAATTGGGATCCCCAAAGCAGCCAGCCCATCCAGGGATCCCAATACCACTGCCTGCCCTTCCACTTGGGCGGCGACTCCTATCCCCGGCTGGGTTTGAAACTCGCCGGCGGAGAGCAACGGCAAACCCTGGGTGCGGGCGGCTTGCAAAATGGCTTGCGCCAGCGGATGGCGAGTGCCGCTTTCCACTGTGGCCGCCAGTTGGAGCAGGCGATTGGGATCCAGGGAGGGGTCAAGGCTGAGACAGTCCGTCAGGTGGGGATCCCCTTGGGTGAGGGTGCCGGTTTTGTCGAAGACCACCGTTTGCAAGCGATGGGCTTTCTCCAGAACATCTCCCCCTCGGATGAGCAAGCCCCGCTCGGCTCCCAGCCCGGTACCCACCAGGATGGCCATCGGCGTAGCCAACCCCAAAGCACAGGGGCAGGCCACCACCAAAACGGCAATGGCCATCTTGAGGCTGCTGAGCAGAGGTGTGGGGTGAGGGGGATGGTCGCTCAGATGCAGATGGGAGTGCAGGCTGAACCCCTCCAGGACAAAGTGCTCCGCACCGTCGCTCCCCCAGAGTGGGATCCCAACCCAGTACCAGAACCCAAAGGTGAGAATGGCCAGGGTCACCACCCCATAGGTAAAGTAGCCCGCCACCTGGTCGGCTATCCGTTGGATGGGGGCCTTGCGAGCTTGGGCCTCTTCCACCAGGCGGATGATCTGGGCCAAGGTGGTGTCTTTCCCGGTGCGCGTCGCTCGGCACAGCAGCAACCCCGATTGGTTCAGCGTTCCCGCCACCACGGGATCCCCCACTTGTTTCAGCACCGGCAAGGGTTCCCCCGTCAACATCCCCTCGTTGACCGTGGCCTGGCCGGCAATGACTTCTCCATCCACCGGGATCTGTTCGCCGGCCCGCACTTGGAGCCAATCCCCCACTCGCACCTGTTCGACAGGGCACCATTCTCCGGTTTGGGATCCCAGATCCAGGTTCCCCTCTGGGCTGGAAGCCAGAGATCCCGCCTTCTCTGCAGGCTGAACCCGCCGAGCCAAACTGGGACACAAGCTCACCAGCGATTGCAGGCTGCTGGCCGCCCGCAGGCGGCTGTGCTGTTCCAAGGCCCGTCCCAACAGGATGAAGCTGAGCATCATGACGGGCTCGTCGAAAAAGCACTCCCAGCCCACCTGAGGGGCCAACAACCCCACCAGACTGGCCAGGTAGGCCGATCCGGATCCCAAGGTAACCAAGGTGTTCATGTTGGGGGCCAGCCGCCGTGCCCCTCTCCAACCATCCAGGACAATGCCGCGAGCCGGGCCGACAAAAGTCAAGGTCGCCAAGCCCCAGTGCAGCCAGACATCGTTCAGGAGGGGCAAGCCCAGGCGGGCGAAGAGATCCAAGTGTCCGGCGGCAGAGATCAGCAGCAGAAAAGCAGCAGTGAGCGCTTGGCGAATGTGGTGTCGGGTCTGCTGTCGCTGCCGAGAGAGGGGATCCGCGGCATCTTCCCGCCCAGCGGCAGGGGAAGTTTGGTCTTGATAGGGCTCCGCACCGCTGACGGGAACCGAACTCCCGCCGGAGAGGGCCTCACCCTCTGAACTGTAGCGGCTGGGAAACCCTGCCTCTGTCAAAATCTGGGCCAGGTGCTGCGGGTCGGGCCGGATCCCAGGGGCAAACTCCACAAGGGCCGACTCGGTAACCAGGTTAACGCTGGCCTTGACCACCCCCGGCTGTCTCAGTAGAGCCTGCTCGACAGTGCGGACGCAGCCGGCACAACTCATGCCCCCCACCTGGAGAATCAGGGATCCCGCCTGAGAAGGCACTGTGGGCCCATTCTGGTCAGCCGGATCCCTTGGCCTGTCTGCTTTATGGGTCAAAGTGCTCCGCACTGCTGACGCGAATGCATCTGGGATGGCCATCTTTGTTCTCCCGTGGTTGACAGACTCCTGGCCCTACTGGCTGCAGTAGGACAGAGCTCTAAATCTCATTTTTTGCCAAACTCAATCGTAGGACTGGGATCCCGGCAACAAAGTGCTCCCCACCGCTAACGCAAACGGCAAGGGAACAGAAAGCAACAACTAGGCAGCGCGGGCAGGCGGGGACATAAAGCTGGGGGGAATGGACTCGGGAACATACCTTTGCAAAATATCCTCGATGGTCTGCATCGCTTCCGCATCCAACGACCAGCCCCAAAGGCCGGATATTGCCTCCAGATGATAGGGCTTGCGTGCCCCCCACAGCGCCACACTCACCCCCGGTTGATCCAGCAGCCAGCGCACCGCCAACTGGGCCAAGGTCTTGCCATAGCGATCCTGAGCAAACCGGCTCAATGCCTCTGCCGCTTTTAGGTACTGGGAGTAGCGCGGTTCAACAAACTTGGGATCGATCCCGGCGCGCATGTCCCCTGGGGGGAAGGTGGTTTGCGGCGTCATCCGTCCGCTCAGCAGACCTCGGCAGAGGGGACTGTACACCAAAGTGTGAATGCCGTGCTGATACATTTACGCTGAACACTGCTGAACATCACTGTTCAACTATGCAGCGATAGCATTCTGTTTG
>NZ_JANSIL010000218.1:0-1807 GCF_047462015.1 Synechococcus sp. R5-13
ACAAACAGAATGCTATCGCTGCATAGTTGAACAGTGATGTTCAGCAGTGTTCAGCGTAAATGTATCAGGGACTTCCCTTAGGGCCAATCCTGAACGCAAACCACCTGCTGGGTTTGGGCAGATCGCTCGGCTGCCTCGGCCACCGCCAGGGCGTGGAGCATGTTTTCAGTATGGATATAGAGGGGTCTGCCGTGGCGCAGGTGATCCAGCACCATGCGGGTGTCTTGCTCGAACAGGCCGTGGCGGGATCCCGTCTCTAGAGGGTGGGCGCTGCCGGGCCGCAGCAACGTTGCCTCTTCGCCGTTGATCAATAGGCCCCCCCGTTGACCGTGGAACTCCAGTAGCCGCTGCGAGCACCACAGGGAATCCCCCTTGCCATAGGTCAACACCGCCAGCAACCCACTGGCAAAACTCAGCTGGGCTGTGCAGTAGCAACTGCTGTAGCGGTGGGGCAGGTCCGGCCCGTCGTAGCGCAGTTGGCAGCTCACCCGTTCCACCTTGCCCAACAAGTCCACCAAGCGGTGGATGCGAGAAACGGCCCCCATGAGGGGGAAGCCAAACAACTCAGGCCGATAGGTCCAGCGATCGGGAGCGGGGTGGGTGGCGGTGAGGGTAATGTAGCGGACGGCAAAGAGCTTGCCCAGCCCTTCCAGCTCTCGTTTCAGCAACCGGTGAACGCCGCTAATTAGCTCGATGTGTTCGACGTGCAGCAGCACTTGCCGCTCGGCTGCCAATTGCACCAAGGAACGCGCTTCGGCAGCGCTGAGGGCGAGGGGATATTCCACGACGGTGTGGATCCCTGCCTCCAGAGCAGCACGGGCAATGGCGGCATGATCCCGATTGATGGTGCTGACAAAAACCAGATCCAGCCGCTGCTCGCCCAACAGAGAAGACCAGTCCGAATAGGCGACGGCCCCCAACTCGGCGGCAAAAGCATCGCTCCGGTCGGGAGCTCGACCGGCAACAGCGACAATCTGCACTTGCCCATCTTTGCGCAAGGCCTCGGCCCGTGAGCGAGCTGCGTAGCCGGTGCCGATGATCCCCACCCGCAAGGTTTGTTCCCTCCCCTAGCCTGCCTCTGTCTGTAGCATCACACAGGAGGGATCCCTTCCACCAGCTGGCAATCGGGATCTCGCTCTCCCCAGGTCTACTGCTGCACCCTTTGCACCATTCATTTCCGATTGCAGCAACCTGTGTGATTGTGTTGGCTCTCCTCTCCCGGGGGGCAAGGGCAGTCAATTGCAGCCCACCACCGGGAAAAAGAAAGGAATCTGTCTCAAACCAACCCAAAGCGGCTCCTCTGCAGAAGGAAAATCACTCGTGCCCGCCCCACAGAGCCGTTCGCCGATGGAGGGTCAGCGTGGGCATTGGGAAGAAGCCGCTGTCTCAACCTGCTGTACCCGCGACGCAATGGCAAAATGCCGCTCCAACAGATCCGGGATCCCTTGGGGGGAAACGCCGCTATAACGGGCTTTGTCGGGCATAAACACCACATGGGGGCCCCGTTTACAATCTTTCATGCAGCCCACCCCCTGCACGCAAATCGAACCGGAGTAGGCGGCCAAATGGGAGTTCAAGGCTTGCATCACCGCTCCGGCCCCCCGCCGATAACAGTCGGATTTCTGGCAGACCAGCACCTTACCTTTGACCTTTGGGACAACCGGCTCCGTCTCACCCCCGGAAGCTGGAGCTGTCGTCAAAGACATACCCTCCGCCTTCTCTCCGAGGGGAACCACCCGGTAAAGCACCCATTTTTCTCGCCCTTTGTGCAGATCCACTTCTCGCTCCCCCGAGATCTGCACCGCAT
>NZ_JANSIL010000219.1:0-2357 GCF_047462015.1 Synechococcus sp. R5-13
GGGGACACCTTGAGCTTGCAGGAGATGGTCAGGATTTGGCTCATAAGTTCATTGTACTTCATCAAAGCGCTTTCCTCCCGACACTGACCCTACGGGTACAGTGCGGGGCTCCTGCGCTAGTAAGCTGAGAGGGTTTCCCAGGCTGTCACCCCCAACTTCTCTCCCAGCAGGAGAGATTGAATGGATTGATGAGTAGTAAAGCGGTCTGTATCCTTTGCTCCATCCCATACTTCCCGGCTCTGGAAAACTGACGGATACAGTGCTTCAACACCGACCACATCCCCTCAATCCGATTCAACTCTGGTGTATACACAGGCAAGGGAGATTGGGTCGCCAAAATCCGGTTTACCCCCTTGCCCATCAAGCCGTGGGATCCAACCGCATCAACACCTGCCCAAACTCCACCGATTGCCCATTGCTCACCAAAATCTCGGTCACCACGCCTGCCGCTTCGGCCTCGATCTCGTTCATCAGCTTCATGGCCTCGATGATGCACAGGGTTTGGCCCTTGTTCACCCGTTGGCCAACCCGCACAAAGTCAGGTTCACCTGGAGCTGGGGCGCTGTAGAAAGTGCCCACCATTGGTGACGTCACGTCTATCCAATGGCTGGGGGTGGATTTGGGAGCAGTGGGAGGAGGGGGCGCTTCTGCAGGAGCAGGAGGAGGCGCAGAGGAGACAATAACCGGACTGGCGGGGGTGGAGGAGAGCTCAGTCGGGATCCCTTTGCGCAAGGTGAGGCGAAAATCTTTGAACTCCAGAGTTAGCTCGGTAACATCGCTCTCTTGCAGAGCGGCCAGGAGAAGACGAATTTCCTGCCAATTGACAACATCCAAGGGAAGGTTCACTCCTGATGCATCACCTGTCCACAACAGAAATCCATAACCGAAAAGGAGAGGGAGAACTCACTCCCGGCCCAGATAGGTGTCGGTGCGGGTATCGACCCGAATCCGTTCTCCAACCTTGATGAACAAAGGCACCTGGATCTCAGCACCGGTCTCCAGCTTGGCCGGCTTGGTTCCCCCAGTGGCGGTATCTCCTTTCACCCCTGGATCTGTTTCCACCACTTCCAGAACAACGGTGTTGGGCAGCTCCACATCGATCACCTGCCCATTCCAGCGCAAGATTGACACTTGCATGTTTTCTTTCAGATATTTCACGGCGGAGCCAATTTGGGCGGCGGTAATTGGAGCCTGCTCATAGGTCTCCATGTCCATAAACACCAAGTTGTTCCCTTCCGCGTAGAGATACTGCATCTCGACTTTTTCGATGGTGGCTGCGGGCAGGGTTTCACCGGCGCGGAAGGTTTTCTCCACAACGTTGCCAGTCTGCATGTTTTTGAGCTTAGTGCGCACAAAGGCTGCCCCCTTGCCGGGTTTCACATGCTGGAAATCGATCACCTTGTAGGGAGCTCCGTCAACTTCTACAGAGACGCCAGGGCGCAAATCGTTGCTTGAGATCATGTCAGCAGAGGGATCCGTTGCTTAGACTTCCCAATCTTACCGTGACGATGGGACACTCCGTTCGCGCTAGGGAGACGGAGTCGGATTCAGTCCTCGGAGATCGATCGGGGGCTGGCGACCGTAAAGGGGCAACACCTCCTGCCACTGAGGGCGCAATCCGGCCCGAAAATCGGCGCGGGCCAATTCTGCCAACGCCACCACAGGTGCAGGATCCACAAAATCGGCGGCATTCACGGATAGAGCTTGCGGCCAATGGCGGAGAAGGGCCTGCCAAGCCTCTTCCTCCCAGAGCCGATCGGCCACTTCTGCAGCGACACCCTCTTCTGTCACCCGATACACGCCGCCATACCGCTCTCCTCGTTTGGCGTCCATCTGCACCGCCACCGTCAAGGGCTGGGGCGGGGATCCCTGCTCCTGCCACACCTGGCGGGCGAGGACGGCCAAAGCCGAGTAGCCAAACACGGGAATGCCCAGTTGCTGGCCCAGCAGACGGGCCACGCTCACCCCCAAACGGCTGCCCGTAAAGCTGCCCGGCCCCAAAGCTACAGCGATCCCAGCTATCTGCGACCAAGCCTGACCGGCCAAGAAGACTTTCAAGCAGGGGTGCAACTGCGCTGCCATCTCCCGATCCAGCCACCAGCTCTGACTGCGGGTTTCTCCCAGCCCCGGCTCCAACGGCAGCAGGGCCAGGCCCAAAACGGGCGTGGTGGTGTGGATCCCTAAAATCCAGCGGACAAGCGACATGGCCTCTCTCAGGATCAAAAAAGGTAGTTGACGAAACTTAACGGATGTTCTAAGTTTAGGTTGTCAATCTTCGCGCTTCCTCAGGGAAGTTTGTCCTCATGACTACTGTTATCCAACGTCGCTCAACCAGCAACGTGTGGGAGCAGTTCTGC